>JABSOG010000702.1 GCA_013216025.1 Algicola sp.
GGCATTGAGAGGGCCAACCAGAGTGCGTGACAGTCATCCCGGCACCCTGCCCGACTACGCCCACTACAGCTGTCGTGCCCGTATCGACGATGCCGCATTTAATGTCGGTGAAGTGGATTATTATCACGAAGACGCATTGACCGTACAACTACTGGAAGAACATTCAGATGGTTCTATCACGGTTCAGGTTTCCAATGGTGTTACCGCCGTGGTAGCCGCACATAAGGTGCAGGCCGCCAAGACTTTATTACACAAAGAAGAGCACCAACATGCTGCTTTGGAACTGCAAGTCACGCCGGGCAGCAAAACACCACAACGCAAGCACGATAATCAAAGCAGCAAAACCAAAGCAGCAGTTACCAACGCAACAGCAGCCAGCAGTGTATTGACCAATACTCAAGGCAATTATCAGTTTGACAATGTTGCCAATGGAGACTGGAAACTGACTTTCGACGCCTGTGGTTATGCCCTATCAAACAAAACCACCAATGTATCTTCAAACACCACAGTTGACGCAGTATTAAGCGAAGATGCCAGCCGCAGTATTGAAGCAATTGTCAGCTCACCGCTGTCAGGCAGCACCGTTGGCGTTAACCAGGCAGTACAATTGAGCGCGTCAGCCAGTAGCACATTTGGCCAAACCAGCTACTTATGGAAAAGCGACCTAGACGGTACTTTGGCTTGGGCTGACCAAGCGTTGGTCAACCTAAGCGTAGGCACCCATAACCTGACCCTGACAATGAGCAATGAACTGTGCACCGAGACCGCGACCGCACAGGTAGTAGTCGTCGAAGGTCCGGTCAACCAACTGCCGACAGCATCGTTTGGCTGGACTGCAAGCGGCCTGTCAACAACGTTTACCGACAGCAGCACAGACAACGATGGCACGGTATCAACTTGGGTCTGGGATTTCGGTGACGGCGCAACATCAAGCGAGCAAAACCCAGCGTATCAATACGCAGTAGCAGGAGATTACCAAATCACACTGACAGTAACCGATAATTCAGGTGGCCAACACAGCGCAACTCAAACAGTGACTGTAACAGCTGCCCCAAGCGACCCTTCCGAACTACAAAATGGCACCGCCAAAGATCCAATAGTTGTCGGTTCAAAAGATGAAGTGTTCTACCACATTAACGTACCGGCTGGTATTTCATCGATGACAATCAACTTGTCAGGCGATGGCGATGGTGACCTGTATGTTAAACACACCAGTGAACCAACCCGCAACTATAAAGGTGCAGATTACAAGTCAACCAAGTGGAGATCTGCAGAAACCATCACCATAAACAATCCGTCACAAGGTACTTGGCATATTATGGTTTACGGCTACAAAGCAATGACCACCGGGCAGTTGCTTGTTAGTTATTGAACCTAGGTGTAATAAGGTGGGTGAACTAATGCTTCACCCATCAGCTCGAACAAATTGTCCAATATTGCGGGTCTTTTGATCAAACTCAACACCCAGCAGTACAATATCTTTACCCATATTTTGATATTTTTGTGAGTATTTATTGTCGTAGATCTGTTGTAACGCAGCATCACAGGTATCATTGAGCTTGAATTCAATAATGTAAATGGTTTTGTTGGTTTGCAATACGCAATCAATCCTGCCTTGATTCGTGTGAACTTCGGCTTCTACGTTCAAGCCTATCAAGGTGAAAATGGCGTAAAACAAAGATTGGTAATATTTTTCGCGGTCGACGTTGAGGTCGTAAGGGATATTGGCAAAAAACGTCCCAAGGCTTTGTAAAAAGTCGTCAATTCTGCCCGCGTTTAAATGTTCGGTTAGTCTCACGATATAGTTTTGGCCCATGCCACTATTAAAATGCCCATAACGGTCAACAACTGAATCAAAAAAGGATTTTTTTACTTCATAGTTTGGAAAGTCCAGCGTATAGAGCGGATCATTAAAGGCTTTAATGGTGAGATAACCAGTTTGAAAAAATACCGACAAAATATTGATGTCCTCTGGCTCTGACGCTGCAAAAGCATTGTCACCAATTTCAAATTGGGTTAAATCTTTTAACTCGTATTGCTGTTTTTGCAGCAGGTTCAGCAAAAATGTCGGGGTGCCGGTAGTAAACCAATAATTTAAAAATTCCTGATTGAGAAAAAGTGACAACAACGAAAAGGGATTATAGACACCAATGGCGAGACGATGAAAACGGTAACCATTATACCAATGCTTAATTTTGTCCAGCATGGCCGGTCGGTCTAATGCTTCGCTTTGGGCTAATTCAGTTATTGCCGTGCCAAAATTGTCCTCCAGCTCCTGCTGGGTGATACCACAAATGGTGGCGTATTGCCGAGTCATCGAAATATCTCTTAAACTGTTCATACCTGAAAACACAGACATTTTTGCAAATTTACTGACGCCGGTAATAAAGACGAATTGAAGATGTTCATCAAGTGGTTTTATCACGCCATAAAAGGCAGCGATGACTTGTTTTATTTCAGCCAGTGCTGATTTGTTAAAGTTATTAAGAATGGGTTTGTCGTATTCATCAATCAGCAAAATGACCTTTTTCTGTGCCTTCTTATGCAGTTTAACCACCAATTCGGCAAATCGTTGGTTATAGGTCTGTTCAATCAGTTCAATATGATGTTCATTGGCAATACGGTTGACTGCTTGATAAATATAGCTGCGCAAGCTGTCGGCGGTGACAAACTCATCCTGTGAAAATTCTAGCTTGAGTACAGGGTAAGCGGCAAAATCATAATCGGTGTCACTAATGGCCAAGCCTTCAAACAGCGCTTTTTGCCCCAAAAAAAGCGCTTCAAGAGTAGAGATCAGCAATGATTTGCCAAAACGGCGAGGACGCGAGAGAAAATACACCTCACCCTGGTGTATCAGCTCATACAAGATTGCCGTTTTATCAACGTAAAGATAGTTGCCTTCGCGAATTTTTGAAAATGTCTGAATGCCAAGGGGGTATTTCATATCCGATCCGGTTAACGTTTTATCTATAAGCGCCGAATTGAACTACGCCCATCTAGTTGCTCTGAGTATAAACGAATTGCTTATTTGCAACCATGGCTAAGTCAACGTTTGTTGATGTCGCCTATTGCGAACACTGTAGCCAAATACACCTTGCATGACAGCCGGGAACACTATAAATTATATTCCCAATAAAAACACAATTACAGGTGTATTTACAGATGGATTTTAGCGGTTTTTCTCCTGACTCGTTTGAACAATTAACACAAGCGCTCGCGCTAAAAGTTTTGGGACCGGGCGTCAGTATTTTTGGCAATGGCCCCGATGGCGGACGAGAAGCGACTTTTAACGGCAAAATAAACTTTCCTTATCCGCCAAACGAACAATGGCAGGGTTATGGCGTTATTCAGGCCAAATTCAAAGAAAAGTCAGAAACCACACAAAAAGATCAAAGCTGGGCCATCAAACAGCTTGAACATGAATTATCTTTATGGGAAGACAACGACAATCGAGATCCCAAACCAGACTATTTCATCTATTGCACAAATGTAGAACTCAGTGCCGCTACCAACGGTGGCATAGACAAGGTAAATGCCCTTTTGGAGGGATATAGACTGTCGTTAGGATTAAAAGGATTTGATGTCTGGGATGCCAACAAACTAGCAGCACTCGTCGATGGACAAGAAGATATTCGCAAACGTTTCACCAATTTCTTTACCTCCGGCGATTTACTTGCAGCTTTTGCCAGCCAATTAACCGAGGCCCCCGATGCAGAAGCAATATTGACTACTTATTTGTGCAACGAAATTGAGTATGATGCAGATGCCAGACTCTCTCAAGCTGGTGATAAAACAGATGATAGAATCAAACTCGCCGATGTATTTATTGACCTGCCAACAGGTGAACAAACCCCTGACGAAGAAGTCCCCGCAAACACCATAAATCAGCTGCTACGCTGGGCATCATTCAAACTCGACCCAAAAGCACTGTATGAGCATAACTCTAATTGGGTTGATGGCGCAGCAAAGCTATTTAATCGTTTTGTCTTTTTGGGAGGACCCGGCTCAGGCAAATCGACCATTGGCCAGTTTATGTCGCAAATTCATAGGGCGGCGTTACTTTCAAGGCGACCTGAATACCAACTTAAATCCAAAGTATTGAGAATTATTGAATCAACCAAGATGCGATGCGAACAAGAACAGTTCGCTTGGCCGACAACGCCCCGTTATCCTTTTCGCATTGACTTAAATGACTTCGCCAAAGCTTTGGCAACAACACCAGCAAATGATGGTGTCAAAACCCTATCCGAATACCTTCGCAACAAGCTAAGTAAAAATGACCAAATAAGTCATCAGACACTAAAAGCTTGGTTAAAAGCCTACCCTTGGTTATTGATCTTTGATGGACTGGATGAGGTGCCCACATCCAGCAACCGTACAGATGTCATTGCGGAAATTCAAAGTTTTTTAAATGACGCCCAATTTGTCGGAGCAGACATAATGATCGTTGGCACGTCTCGACCCGATGGTTATTCCGGTGAATTTGGTGAAGACGAAATTGTTCACAATCATCTATCGCCATTACCACCAGCACTAGCGTTAAGCTGCGCCCAGCGATACGTTAGTGCCAAATATACAAGCAAGGAAGATCCCCGAGCTACCGGCGCAATGAAGATTTTACGAGAAGCAATCGATAATCCACTGGTTGCAAAATTGATGCAATCGCAGCTGCAAGTGACCTT
>JABSOG010000703.1 GCA_013216025.1 Algicola sp.
GATTCGCCATTGGCTTCGCCATTGGCTTCGCTGTTGGCGCTTAGAATACCGGCGTTCATGATATCCCAATTACCATTACAGGCAGTCGTACCATTGGTGCTTGAGTTGGGCCTGCTGGCACAGGCGCCTTTGACCACAATGCCAAAATCAGTGGTTGGGTCAGTGCCAATTTCGCGTTCGACATTGGGGGCTGTATATAGCCAGTTATCAAAACTAGTGGGCTTGATAAATACCGTGCCCTCGACGCCAACTTTACGGGTGACCGTGCCGTTTTGCACCGTGGCTGTTAAAATAATATCTGCATCTTCGAGGATAAACTCAGTACCCATTGGATTGTTGGTATTCACCTCACGCCAGCCTTTAACAACTTCGAACCGAATCTTCGCTTGGTAATTGTCATTGCCCAGGTTGGTCAGTGTTAGTGTCACCGGAATATCAGTGCGGGGATCATTGAGCAAATATTTACGCATACCAACGGCAAGTTCTACCGCCATACCCATCGGATTGCCGTTGTTCATGTTACGGATCTTGCCGGTGATTGTCGTAGTACCCATTAAGTCTAGCGCGACGACTTTAAAGTCACCAATTTGAAAAGCTGACGCCAAACTGCTCAAGGCGTTGCTGTTCATAATGTTGTTAAGGTAATCGAAGGGGTCGACATTGTTTAAGGTGACGCTGGAGTTAAAAGAAAATTGCTGGTTGGTACCGTTGTGGCAACCGTAATAGTAAACATTATTTGTTGACGGGTTCATGTCTAGGCACAGATAGCCGCCATACTGCAGGGCCAGTCTGCCTTGCTGAAAATTAAACTTTTGGCCCGCTTTGGTGTTGTCACAAGATTCGAGTCTTGCGTTTACACCAGCATAGATGCTGTTTAAATAGGTATTGAAGAAACCTGTTTGAACATCAATACATAACCCTTCATTGGCCTTGTTGTGTACAAGTCCATCGCCATCTACAAACCACCGTTGGTTGTCGCCGCCATGGCAGTCATACATGTAAACATTGTCATGCGCTATCGCACCAGACCCATCTAGGCATTTGCCTTCTACTTTTACTTCTTGCCATATCGTGGTGTACGGCTGACCGCATTTATAGTGGTATTGAATGGTACTCTCGCTGGGTCTTTGCAACTTAAAATAGCTTAAAACCTCTTCATTTGGACAGCTGATATTGTGTCTGTCGAGAAATATCGCATTGCCGCCGCCAACGTCATTGGCTGGTGTGTAATAGTCTCTTACATTGGTTAATGCTTTTTGACCACATTTGTAGTGGTAACTGATTTGAGTTGAGGAAGGTCGGTATAAACGCAAATATTGAATCGCGTTGTTTGCACAGTCTACAACATGGCGGTCGAGGTATATGCTATTGCCAGCACCATCATCGTTGGGTGGTGTGTATCTGTTTACTGTGGTGGTTTCTCCAATGTCTTGGCACTGGTAGTCAAAAGCTATTTGCCAAGTTAGCGGCCTGAACAGTCGCATAGATTTGAAACCCTGATAGCCACAATTAAGCTCGTGTCGGTCAAAGTAAACTGTGTTGCCGCCACCGTCATCGTTTGGGGGTGTTTGGATTGCATTGGCAATAGAACTGATCAATAGACTGCCGGTAAAGAGTAATTTTAAAAGATTGATACGCATAATTTTTCCCAATTTAGTTATTTTTAATGAGATAAATGGTGCGGTTTTATATACGGGTTATTTGTCTGCCACAAAATTGCCTTTTATGCCGCCCCAATCATATGTCGGCACAAGTCATGCATTACTTAAGGGTTTTTTTGCTGATTTATATTTTTAATGAGGCGAAGGAAATCTAAGGGGGTCTGCCAATATCAATGGTAGACCCCTCAGGGTTTGAGGCCTTTCATCAGACGCCTAATAAAACTCAACTCTCAGCCCGCCCGGTCCCCCAAAGTTATGGACCTCGAACTTTATAATATTCATGCCCGGTTTTAATGGGAAGGCTGGCGAACCGCATTTACCGGGTGTTTTGTTCTTCGAGCAAGCACCGATTTCCCATTTGGTATCCGAAATGCCCAATCTAAAACCAGTCCATGTCCGAAAATCAGCGATTTCTACATGGGGTATTCGTATACCATTCACCCACATGACGACAGAGTTGTCGGCCGACAAACGCCCTTTTAACATCGCAATGCCCAGACCTTCGGGCACTGTAAATCGGGTTTCAAAAGTTGTAGTGCCTATAGCGGGTGAGTCAAGCCATCGAGATTTATTGTTTTCAGGTAACCACCAACCGGCAACCGGTTTAACTACCCTTGAATGCTGTGACTTATTAGAATTCACCTTTACAGGAGAACCGTGATTAATTTCGCAGCACGGCTGATTGCCTGGCCAGACCTTATAGTTTACGTCTCTTCCTCCCCACTGATTATATGCCTTTTGCTCATCGATATTCAGGCTCACCAGCTTGCCGTCACGAAAACCCGTAGATTCGAGACCGAGTTCTTTGGCAGCAATAACGGGTTCAATAAAAATGGATCCCTCGTGGTATTGTTTGGTCGCACCATTGACGCTATCTACGCTATGTACATCTATTGCGTGTTTAGAGAAATCAACCCGCAGATACTTGTTGTACTCCGCGCTGCCAGAATAGAAGACAGGTATCTTATGGCCTGAGGGGGTCGTGACATATTTGCAGCTTTCGATTCTGTTTCTGCGTATGTTTTGCGTTGAGCTATATATGCTATGACCCACCAATTGGTGTATGTGACCAGCAAAAATCGCTTTTACCGTGCTGTGGTATTTATCGAGAATACCCATGAACTTTATCCAGCCCGGCGTGCTTTTGTTGAACTTGTCAACAGCCAGACAATCACTACTCATGACATGCTGGTTGATGATGACCTCTTTATGCCTATTTCGCGCCAGATCAGCTTCGAGCCAATCAAGTGACGGATGAATATCAAGATCGAACGAGTGAACACCTACCCGAAAGCCGAATGTGGTCTTGAAGTGGTAAGCTGGAAAATTATTTAGCTGTACAAAATGAAAATTATCGCCGATATCCCAGGAGTAAGCCAAGCTGCCACTAATATTTTTATAAGAAGAACTATCCCCAAAATTGTCACTGTCGTCATAGTGAAAATTGATCTCGGGGTATCTGAGGTTGAGATTACGGACCCTATCTCGCAGGAACGTGATCATACGGTGAGCGCAATGATTACGACTTAAATTACTATGGATAATCGGGCTCATCGCGCCACCACAGTCATTGACTCTATTCTGGTAATCATGATTTCCGAGCCCCGGAAAGATGTTTATTTTGCTTGCCTCGAAAGGCTCAAAGTAGGTTTGTTGTAATAGTTCATACTCATCCCTGTTTGGCGAAGCTTTGCCCCCCCCAGCCATTTGCCGTAAGGTCGCCGTTAATGATAATCCCCGCGAACTTATCACGGCCCAGTTGCTTGATCAGGCTCCGGATGCTCTTGGCATGATCGTCGTTACTCAGTGACCCACTATATGGCTTTGGTGCGGGCCCCCCTTTGTCACAGTATTGGCAGACCCAATCGAATTGTGGGTCTGACATGATCACCATGTGGAAGGGCTTGTCACCAATCTTGTCATTATCGAAAAAAGTTAGATTAGCACCTGAGCCTTGCGCTTGTAGTGTGCTCGTTAATATAAAGTTCATCGCTAGCATTACGATCACCGTCAATTGACGGATCGAGAATCTTCCTGAGAATATCGTCACTGTTTACCTACTTATTATAATATTTCCAAACAAGATACAGTAATTGTGACGCTTGTGAAGTCAATAAGTGATCAATTAGGAAAAGTCTGGGTGCCCAAAAATGTTTAACCAATTAACAATGTATAAATAACTAAAGAATAGAAATATCAATTGCCACAACAATAACCATTAATGTATGACCCATACGATTACATTTTCATTGTGCCGACTAAAGAAGAGACAAATACGACAAGTGCCTAACACGATAAAGTTATATTTATCAAATGGTTAGATTCTAACGAAAGTTATGAAAGTAACGTAATAGCCATTTGGAATTGGAAAAGTAGTCTAATTTGTGGTTCTTTTTGTCGCTTTTGAAATAACACCTCATAACGCATTCCCATTAGTCTTATCTGGCTTCCATATCCACATTAATGTTGACTCTAAAGAAAAAAGATACAAAAAAGAGACTCACCATTGATATGAGAAGTCGCTGCAAAGTCAGGCGTCTTGGCTTTGCAAACCACCGTATTTATTGCCCAATTTGAAGGTATTTATGTTGAAAAAATTATTAATCTCTGTTGCCTTAGGCAGCGCATTATTATCGAATGTTGCTCAGGCTGTGCCATGGTGTCACCATGGCACTATTGTACAAATTGCTGATGTTAACTGGACTGAAGCACAAATATTAGCCAATTACACCGGTACATATCCAACCCCAACCTATGTTATTGATGCTCAAGTTTACATCACTTATAACGCGAGCCAAAGCTATGCCAATGGATTCGTTGGCGGCGGTGGCGCGTTTGGTGGTTATAGCGTACCCGGTTCTGGTGAAGTTCGAGTGATCCCATACGCACCCAACAGTTTCATTAATATGGTTGGTCCAGGTTATTACTATACCAATCAGGGCATTCGCTTCAAATTAGACAAATGTTATACCATCTTTTTTTCAATGAGTGTTGCATAAGTTCGATTGTGTA
>JABSOG010000704.1 GCA_013216025.1 Algicola sp.
CGTGGGCGCTAATGACCGTGATGGCTATATTGGCGATAGTTTTACCCCAAACCATTTGGGCGCTAATGGTGTTTAAGTTTGAGTTGTTGATTCAATTGGCCCCGGCAATCATTTTGGGCGTAAGAATACCCAAAATCACAGCCCACGCAGTGATGGCTGGTTTGCTGGGCGGGGTGTTGGTTGCGGTGACCATGAAAATTATGGTCGGCAGTGCGTTGGGAGTTCATGCGGGTGTTTGGGGGTTGATGACGAACTTGTTAATGATATTTGTGGGTTATTGGCGTAGTAAACGTTAAAGCGTCGGGATGTACTTGTCGCGTGCCTTACTGAGTTATAGGTTTTATTAAAACCTCTCCTTTAGTTAAAAGAGAGGTTTTTGCATTTGCATTTACAGGCCTAGTCTAGAGACTAAGGCGTTGCTATTATCTGCAAGCTTTGATGGTTGAGGTAACCGTTGATGTAGTCACACCAAAGGACGTCAGGTTGCCATCACAATCGGATGAACCACCCCCAACGACATAACCATATTGGTCGTAATAGCGCCAATTGACTTCTAGCTGATATGCCGAAGCGACACCTGCCCCTAGTACACAACAGGCGGATAATAGCGTACCAACGATGAATTTTTTTGATTTAAATTTGAAGTTCATTGTGCTTCCCTTTATAAGATAAGTGATTGATTATAAGATTAATATTGCTTGCCAAGTCGCAACTTGACGGGACAGACACTAGCATAATAAATTTGGCTGACCCATATACGCTGGGCAACCAGTTCAACCGCAAATGTGTATCATCGGCTTTACAAATGGGTTTTTTCGTAAAGTTTATTTAGGCAGTATATAAGAATAAATATTCAAGTTAGTGGTTGCATACCGCTTTATTAACCGTTTTTACTGCCAGTGGGGTATGGTATAGCCATGGCAAAACGATGGATTTGTTGTTAACGTGGCATAGCCTACGATTACGTAACTTAATAATATGACTGAAATTTCTGTACCATTTCAACTGGCCAATGTCAGGGTAGACCCGGCAACCGATGAGCTTTCTTGCGGTGATTCAACCTTAACCATTCAATCGATGGCGATGAAGGTGTTGTGTTATTTTGCGGCCAATCAAGGGCAGGTAATCAGCCGTGATTGTCTGCGCGAACAAGTTTGGCAAAACAGCACCGCGTCGAATCATACCATTAACAATCATATTTACAGTTTGCGCCGAAATTTGGCCAAGTTGGATGGTCAAACCAAATACATTCATACCGTTACAGGTTCAAATGACAATGGTTACCGGCTGCTGGTGCCCATTGTGCTCCTGGCTGAAGAAAAGCAGGCTGAAGAAACAACTGAAGCAAAGTCACCTGAAATAACCGTTATCGACAAACGCCCCCATAAACCGAAAACTCCCTTGTTGGTGGGTATCACGTTCGTTGTACTGTTGGCTTTGGGTTACTTGGGCTACGACCTGACGCGTTGGCAAAGTTTTGATCAATCGTCTGGGTTAACGTTCGAGCAGGGCAGGGAGCAAAGCTCGGCGATATCGCTTGATGGTCAAATTTTGCTGTATGCGCATCGGCCCAATCGGCAGGCCACTTGGGAGTTGTATGCCAAAAGAATGGATGATGGCAAACTCGACTCACCCAATACTCCCAATAACCAAAGGCAGCCGCAAAAAGTGTTTGCCACCAACGGCAATTACGACAGTTTTGTCAGTTTATCGCCCGACAACCAATTCATTGCGTTTAACCGCTTGGCCTGGCATAACGAAGGTATTTATGTGGCTGATTTTGACGCCGTCACATTAACCGCCAGTAATGCCCGAAAAATCATCGCCTTAGACCGAGATAACCTGTCACCGGCCATTAGCTGGCTCGACAGCAACCGCTTTTTTTATACCGCCAAAGAAGCGCCCGGGGCACCGCTTCGAATATACTTGCACGACCTGACTTTGGCCAAAACCGAGCAAGTCAGCTCGCCGCCACTCAATACCTTTGGCGATTACGCCATTATGTTGTCACCCGACAAACACTGGTTGGCTGTTATGCGTGCCGAAGGATACATGGGTTTTGTGCTGTATTTGTACGACATTAACAATAAATCGATTGTTGCCACCCCGGTGAGTGGCAAAGAGCAGCGGCTGAATATCAGTTTCAGTGACGACAGCCAGGCGGTATATTTTGTCGATGAACAGGGCTTTTTAAGCGCCTATGACATCGAAGATAAAACCACGCGTTTACTGTCTAATCAGCAATATTTGGGTTATTGGCCGTTAAAGGTGCCGGGTAAAGAGCAATTTGTGATGCAACAAGACTGGGGGTTATCATCGTTGACCACTCAAATTTTGCGTTACAACAATCCGCTAACCGGCGGTGATGGTGAGTCTATGTTGTTGGTTAATAATGGCTTGTCGATTCGAGCCATAGAAGGCGTTGCCAACGGCGGGCTGATATTTGCCGCCCTTAAAGCCAATTTTCAGATTGAATTGTGGAGTTATCATCAGGGTAAATCGTTCAAACTCGACCAGTTCAATGAAAAGCCTGAATACCGATATCCGTTGAGTCTCAATTGGTTAAAAGGTGCCGACAAAGCGCTGTTGTCGATTAACGACAGCTGCCGGGTGGTCGATATTAATAATGGTAAAGACACGCCTTTGTGCCCGGCGGATCAGGTGGTATATGGCGCTACTTTTGGTGAGGAGCAGGTAGATAATAAGGGTAACATCTATTTGGCAACACAGCGCAATGATACCGCCATGGCCATAAAAATGGGCAGCACCGGTTATCCATTTGAGCCGATGAAAGCTTTGCCCAATGCCAGCGTGGTTAAACAAGTGGGCAATGGCCAGTTTTACTATCGTCGTGGCACCGAGATGGAACCCGGTTTTGATATCTACCATTATGATGCTAACACCACAAAAACCCGCTTACTGATCGCCAGAACTTACCTGAACAATATTTTTTCGACCAACGATTTTGTGGTGGTCGCGCGCGGCATTTATTTTATGGACAGAAAACCGGGCAAGCGCAATGGGGTGTATTTTTATCACTTTGACAGTGAACGTGTTGAGCACCTTATCGACAGCCCAAACGAGTATCCCAATATCGCTATAAGTGACGATGAAAAGTACCTCTACCAAATTCAATCGGTCGATAACGACAGTCAATTAAGGTTGATAGAGAAAACCCGATAACCTTTTATCATCTGTTTGATTTTAAACAAAATAACTTCATTTTATCATCTAGTGTCATCTCGCATTATCTCCTGTGTGCGCCACAGTAACCTTCATTTATTGACTGATTTATAAGCAAAAAGATACACCTGCGAATTGATAACTCGTTATTGGCTTAGCATTGCCTAAAGAATACTGGCTGGGATAAAACTGTTGGCAGTGTCCGGTTGGTAAACCTTCAAGCTGCCTCTTGTACCTGGGTAGTAATTACTTGCCGGACACTAGGGCCTGTTTACCCTTCAATGTTGGACACTGGAATGACTGAAAATGTGTCAATCGCGGCGCGCTGATTGCTGTTTAGTCGTTCTAAATAAGTGAAGTGCAACAATGAGTGACGCTTTTTCAGCCATTCCCCTTCGGGCTGTGGCCATTTTGTCCTCTAGCTGCGTTACAGCTCGCTTAAATAGAATAACTATTAGGCGCTCACAGTGCCTTACTAGTGAACAAAATGGCCGACAGCAGTGCCAACATTGAAGGATAAACAGGCCCCATAAAGGCGAAAAGCCACTAACTATACCAACAAGTTGTAGGATAATTGATGACTATAAAAAATACCAAACGGGGGCCGGGACGTTTATCTCGGCTTAACCAATCATTGCTCGGTTGCGCTTTATTGTGCGCTAGTCAAAGTGGTTTTGCCGCTGACTGTGATCCGGGCGCCTTTAACACCACCAATACCAGTACCATCATCAGCGAAATTTACCGCCAAGGCGCGATGTCTGGCGATTGCATTGGTGAGTTATTCGAAATCGACAGTAACACTGCCGAGCTGGTCTTTCGCACCAACACCCTCAATGCCGTGATAAATGAAGCCGATAGCTTGGCCGACAATTATCAAGGTAATGGCGATGAAGACTTAGCCAGTTTGTTTTACTTTGTGCGTGGCGCTTATTTTGTGCAAAGCCAGCATAGCAGCTTTACCATTAATGCCAGCGTTGGGGATGATGCAGCAGACGCCATTCAACAGTTTGTCGATAACCGCAACTTTAAAGACGCTAACGCAGGTAATGCAGAGCTACTTTATAACGCGCTGGTGCTCATCGACAGCATTGGCGAGCACCGTCAATTTTATCCGATGATAAAAGACTGGCTGTCGAGCTGGAGCCAAAGTTATCAGAACATCGACGACATGGATTTGGTGATAGAAACCGTGTTGTATTTGCTCAAGCGGGAATTTAGAGATAACGAAGACATAATGCTTGATGATCCTGATGTGATTTACGCCCTTGAAGACTACTTAGACAACAGCTGGATGCTCGGCACCGACTATGAGGCGCAACTGGCCAAAGGCGCGGCGCTGTTGGGTTATTTCACCACCTTAGAATGGTACGAGCAAGACAACCAAATTGAGTCTACCGTAGACGGCGCGTTAAACCGCTTGTTTGCCAAGTACAGCCCAACGGGCAGTGGCAAATCGTTGTGGGGCAATGCCGCAGGAGAAGCCG
>JABSOG010000705.1 GCA_013216025.1 Algicola sp.
CAACAACCAGCTACAACTGGTGTGCTGCCGATTGTCCTGCCGGGGCGGTGTACTTCATCATCAAAGCTAGTGATGACAGGTCGCCGACAGTCACCTACTACAGCGAAACAGGTCGTGAATTACGTAAACGCACAGTCGCAATGGACGGACGTTACAATCATATTGACAGACAGTTTGACAGCCTGGGCCAGAACACCCATGTATCTGAACCCTATTTTGTCGGCGATACAATCTATTGGACCATCACTGTTTTTGACACGCAGGGCAGACCGGTGCAAACCACCAATCCTGACGGCAGTGTCACCAATACCAGCTACAACGGTTTAACGACCACCTCGACCAATGTGCTGGGACACATCAAAGTACAGGTTAAGGATGTGTTGGGCAATCAGCTAGCAGTGACAGATAACGCTGGTGGCACGATATTGTTGAACTTTGACGGTTTTAACCAATTACTGCAAACCCAAGATCCCAATGGCAATACCACAACCTTGAGCTACAACTCCAGAGGTTGGAAAACCGCGATGAGCGATCCCAACAAAGGCAGCTGGAGTTATCAGTACAATGCCAAGGGCGAACTGACCAGCCAAACCGATGCCAAAGGTCAAACGATTCAAAGCACTTATGACCTGTTGGGGCGTATCACCAGCCGTATCGACAAACGCAGTGACGCCAGTATTCAAAACAACAGCAACTGGTATTACGACAACAGTGCCGATCCCGATGGAGGCGCTTCGCCCACTATGGCTTTGGGCAAGTTGCATTGGGTAGAAGAGACTGTCAGCGGTTACCGCCAAATTCAGTTGTACGATGCGCTGAGCAGAAAATCGCAAACCTTGACCCGCCTTGACGGTAACGATTACAGCCAGCATGTGACTTATGACAGTTTCAGCCGTGTACAGGACAGTTTTGATGTCAGTGGTAGTGGCATTCGCCATTTTTACAATGCCAACGGCCAGCTAGAAAAACGTCAGGATATCAGCTCGACCAATATCCTCGGCACTGTTTACTGGCAGGCGATTACTCAGGATGCCAGAGGTAATGTCACTCAGCAAAAACTGGGTAACGGCTCGGATGTTTACCGTGTATTTAACGCTCAAACGGGTCGTATTGATGACATAGTGACATTGGGTGCTACCACGCAGGTGTTGCAGTATCAGTATGATGTAGCTGGTAATCTACAACAGCGTTATGAACAATCTGACGTGAAAATGCTGACTGAAAACTTCAGCTACGACAACATGAACCGTTTGGTTGCAGCCAATGTTGTTGGTGGCGCACAGCAAACCATTAGTTACGATTTGATGGGCAATATTCTGACCAAAACCGGCCTGAGCGGTACTTATCAATATGGCGGTAGTTGTAACGGTGTAACTGCCGGTCCTCACGCGGTTACTTCGGCTGGTGGACAGAGTTATTGCTACGACAATAACGGTAACCAGATCAGTGGTAACGGTCGAACCTTGCAATACAGTGTGTTCGACAAACCTGTTGATATCTCCAAGGGCTCGCATAATACCCAATTTGGCTATGGTCCGGCGCGTCATCGCTTTAAACGCACCGACATCGACAACGAAAAGGCTGAGACAACCACGACTCATTACTTAGGCAATGTTGAGGTGATCACCCGGCCCACTGGTGTGGTTGAGTACAAAAGGGCGATCAATGGCGGTGTCATTGTGACCACCCGCAGCAATGGTACCAGTGACGTGCGTTATCTGCACAAAGATCATCTGGGGTCGATTGACATGATCACCGATGAAAGTGGCTTGTTGGTGCAAAGCCTGAGTTTTGATGCGTTTGGTAAACGACGCGACACCTTGAGTTGGGATCAGTTTGCTGACCCCTATTTTCAATTGGCCAACATAAACGACATTCTCAACATCACCACCCGAGGATTTACCGGGCACGAAATGCTCGATCAGGTCGGACTCATTCATATGGGTGGCCGGGTTTTTGATGCGCACCTTGGGCGCTTCTTACAGGCTGATCCGATCATTCAGGCACCGACCAATTCACAAAGTTACAACCGTTATTCTTATGTGTTGAACAATCCACTCAGTTATACCGATCCGTCAGGGTTCTTTTTCAAGAGCCTCAAGAAATTCATCAAAAAATACTGGCGACCGATTTTGGCTGCAATTGCCGTGATTGTGACGATAGGTATCGCAACGCCGCTAGTCGCCTCGTTGGGGGCTATCTGGGGCACAGCGGCAACTGCAACGTCTGCGGCATCACTGACATTCATGGGGTCGGCAGTTGTCGGGGCCATATCAGGGGCTGTCAGCGGGGCCATCATGACCGGTTCGCTGGAGGGCGCATGGAAGGGCGCGGTAACGGGTGCCTTGATGGGCGGCGTTAATGGTTACTTTGGTAATAGCTGGAATATGCAGCGGGTAGCGGCCAACGGGGTTGCCAAAGGCATTACCGCACGGATTAACGGCGGCAAGTTTATGGATGGTCTTAAGGGCAGTCTGGCTACATCGTTGCTGACCCTAGCCAATTACCGGATGCGGGCAGACATGGTGAGGCAATCAAAAATCAACCCTGACAATATCGGCAAAGACAGCAAAGGGTTCTTTGGTGATGGGCATGGCATTGCAGGCACCAGACGCATCGTCAATCCTGATTTTGGCCGAGTGCCGGGTGTCGCCAAATATCTCAAATGTGACGGACCGGCGGGCGGCTGTCAGGGACCTGTATTACCGGGTTCAACAGATGTTGGTTCAAGGGTAGGCCCAATTTCGTATAAGGCGGGCAGCATTTACGACACCTTGACCGAATCGTTCTCGGGTCCTCACGATTGGTTGTCTGACAAAATTGGCATGTACGATGCCCAAGGCAATGGCATTCACCGCAGCGGTTTTATCGGCGGTTTTTACTCGACCGCCAGCGCTGTGCTCATCCCGGTGGCAGCGCCTTTTGCCGTTGCCGGGTTGATTGAGACCCAGCCGGGGCTTTTCCGTTAAATGTAAGGTGCGCTTCGCGCACCAAGTAGGAGCGAGCTCCAGCTCGCGATTTTGGCCCTAGCCAAATATATATGGGGTTTAGGCCAACCATTTAAAAGGTTGTAAAAACCAATGCAAAAAGCTGGCTAAGTCTGATATATATTTGGCCTGTGGCCAAAATCGCGAGCTGGAGCTCGCTCCTACCTAAATAATAAAAAAGGCATAAAAATGAAATATCTACAACAAACACTACTGTGTTTATTGCTGCTCATGTCATCTACATATGGTCTGGCAGCAATCGACACAACTAAAATCGTCGGCAGCACGTCTGGCAAATTCGATGTCGGTAGCAACGGCAACGCGCTTTATCGTATTCCCATCAAAGTCACGCCCGGCACTGCAAAGGTGGAGCCGAATTTGGCTTTGGCCTACAACAGTCAGGGCGGCAATGGTTTGACCGGCGTTGGCTGGAAACTGCAAGGGCTGTCGAGTATTCATCGTTGCCCGACCAATTTGACCGATGACGGTTATATTGATGGCGTTGATTTTGATGACAACGACCAGTTTTGTCTTGATGGACAACGTCTGGTTGCCATCAGCGGTGTTTACGGTGCCAGTTTGACCGAATATCGCACCCAAAACGAAAGCTTTAAGCGGATACATTCATACGGCACTGCCGGTAACGGGCCGATGTTTTTTCTCGTGACCAATAAACTCGGGCATATGCTGCAATACGGCGTGAGCGACGATTCCAGAGTCGAAGTACAAGGCCAAGCCGATGTGATGCTGTGGAAGCTCAACAAAACCGAGGATCGTTTCGGCAATTTTCAAACCATTAGTTATTATGAAGACAATGCCATCGGTGAAAGTTATCCGCTGCGGATAGATTACACAGGCAACTATGCCACAGGACTTACGGCTTATAACTCGGTTCAGTTCAGTTATGAAACCCGCTCAGACGATACTAGGGTTTACCGCGCTGGTGCGAGTGTCAAAAATACTCAGCGTTTGACCCGTATTGGCATTTACAACGGTTCGCAGGTCGCAAGGGAATATCAACTGGCGTATGAAGCCACCGACACGATCAAATCATCCCGTTTGGCCAGCATTACAGAATGTGGCAGTGACGGCAGCTGTTTGAACCCGACCACCTTCGAGTGGGGGGTTGATAGTCACTCAACAGGCAGCCGCAGTTTGTATACCACCACCAATTGGGGTGGCTCAAACACCACTTTTACCGGTGATTTCAATGGCGATGGCCTAGTTGATATCGCCAGTGGCTCTGGCAGCAGCATGTATATGAGACTGTTCGACGGCTATTATTTTGACAGCGAAACTTGGCTGGTGGCCAATAACTGGTCGGGCTCTGGCCATAACTGGAGCGGCGATTTCAATGGTGATGGTTTGACCGATATTGCCAGTGGTTACGGCGGCAGTGTTTATATGAAATTGGCTAACGGCAACGGATTTGACTCTCAGACCTGGGCGGTGGCCAGTAGCTGGGGCGGGTCAGGTTATAGTTGGGTTGGTGATTTTAACGGTGATGGTTTGAGTGATATTGCCAGTGGCAAACTTGGCATTGTCTATATGAAATTGGCTAATGGCATCGGATTTGACTCGCAAACCTGGACCGTGGCCGATCAGTGGGGTGGGTCCTCTTATACCTGGGTTGCTGATTTTAACGGCGATGGTTTGAGTGATATTGCCAGTGCCAAAGG
>JABSOG010000706.1 GCA_013216025.1 Algicola sp.
CAGCAGAGCCCTCTGGAGCTTTAATAATTTACTATTGGTAGTTTCTATTTCTTGCAGTATCGCCAATTGTCCATCTAACAGCTTTTGTTTATATTTGGTATCACTTTTGTCTTCAATCATAGCGGTAATTCGATCGAAAAAACTACCATCAAACTGAGTGAAGCCGCTGTTTTTGGTGCCAGTGGTATTGTTTTGTTGCGACTGACCGGTGGCAAAACGTTTTACATAAGCATCCAAAATCAGTTGATAGTTTCTCTGCTTTTCTTGCAGAGATATTTTTTGGTCAGACAAGTCTTGGATGGTATTTTGCAAATAGAGTTTAGCTTTGAATTTTGATTTAACGATGCCCAAGTTTGTGATTGTGGAGAATAATGGTTGAATCTCAAACTGGGTCAGGTTGTCTAATTGATCTTTTAAGTCCATTACAGACATGCCTGTTTCAATATTTTGAATTGAACCACCGATTTCATCTGCCAATAAAATAGATAACGCGTTGTCTAAATCATCACTACCTTTTCTAAGGTAATCTAACATATTGACATATTCAAGTCGCTCACCGATATCTATTTCATAATAGTCCCCGCTAGTGACCTTTAAATTCAATACCCCGAGTTCTTTAATCGACATCCGAGACCAAATTTTTGGTATATCAATTAAAACCTTATCTATCAATACATTGTTTAGGGTCAACAAGCTTGAATTGACAAATGCTATTTTGACAAACTTGGCACGGGCAGTGTTAAGTTGTTGTAGATATTCTTCCTCCAATCCTTCAATTTCAGGCCGACTCAATTTGTCATTTGCTAATAACGAAGCAAATTTTTTGTTGATGTAATCAACGTTAGTTGCATAATGGCTAACTGAAAAAGCCTCCAAAAATTTCCTTTCATCAAGATTATGAGAGCCCAAATCATTAATTTTATAAACTTCTCTTAAAACCTTTACAGATAAAATGTCACTTGCAGCAAATCTTTGGCCTGATGGATAATTACCGGTAGAAGCGCTAGGGAAATTTAGCTGCAACACTCTAGAATATTCCTTAACGGGCGGTTTTATCAAATAGCTCATTGAGAACCCGCTCATAACAAGCAGCACGACAATAAAAACAAAACCTACAATAATGTTCTTCTGCAGCCAGATCTTCCGGAACAGCAGTCCTATGTCAAGCTCATCCTGCTCATGTTGGTAGTGTTGTTGTGTTGTACTGCTGTTCGTTTGTTCCATAATTCATACACTTTTTGGAGTTAGTTTAAATTTAGTCATGCTAAGGGGTAATATCAATTAATGTAATCAAATTGCCAGCGCTCTGGGAATGATCAAAATAAGGTTAAGCAACGCTCAATAGCACTCAAACAGCTTTAACTGTTCGAGTCTTTAAGGCAAAAACTGAAGCCCAGCGACCTCTATTACTAGCCATATTCAAGCAAGCAGCGACTATACTCGTATTGTCGTTGAAATTCTAGTTTAATAACCATGTTCATCGGATTAATGATTGCCCAAATACTATCAAGCACAATTAGGCCTAAGCCCTATGTTTGCTAATATTCGTAATGCCCACGCGCGTAAAAAAAATGGGTTTTATGCTTATTTTAGTTACATAAGAAATTGCTTTAATTTAGTGATAAAGACTTTAAAATCAAAGCGTTGAGATGACTTCTGCCTATAACGGATGTCAGCGCTATCATCATTTAATGCAGCATAATCCCGAATAGTTTGCTTGAGCACTTCAATGTCTAAGGGGCAATCGTGCAAAGTGCCCAATCGTTTGTCATCAATGGTTTCAAGTAATCCCCCTTCGGCAACACCAATGACAGGTTTTCCCGCAGCCATCGCCTCAACCGGAGCAATACCAAAGTATTCATTGTTCGGCAAATATACTAACGCGCGGCAATCGTTATACATGCGTTTTAGTTGCTCTGGGTGTTGCCAGCCTAAAAACTTAATATTGTCGCAATGTCGGTATCGCTCTAGTAGAGATTGCTCTAGTGTACCGCCACCTATCATATGCAACTGATGATCTTTTAACTGAGCAAAAGCTTCGACAATCAATTCAACCCGCTTGTTCGGCTCCAACCGCGCGGTCGACAAAAAGTAACCTTTATTACCACTGTGAGCCAACCCTGCTAAATCGACTCCAGGGTATACCACTTTAGTTTTGATACCTATTCGGTCAAATCGTTGTTGCACGCTGATTGAATTGGCCAATACATGATTGGCCTGACTGACCGATTGTTTTAAAAACCACAAGTATATGGGAATGAACGCGCGGAACACGACTGCGCCCAGCAAACCATGTTGCTTGCGTAACTGACCAAAGGACAACTGAATAAAAGAGGGGAAGGTATGAAAATACACCACCGAATTGGCCACACGACGATGGCGCCATAATACCAATGGGCTGAACACGCCAGTAACAAGCAAATTCACTTGCTTATCAACAACGCGATAACGTAACAAATAAAACAAGAATAACGACAACGTAGGAAACCAATGAGCAAAATAGTGATGTGCAAAATGTTTGAGTTGCCCACTGTTCAATGGCGCAGCAAATAATTGTTCATCAGCATAAGCGGTTTCGATGTTGCACTGGGGTAATGATTGGGCAAGTTGCAATGACACCTTCTCGGCACCACCTAGGGCAATAAAGTGGTCATACAATATCGTCGTTTTCATGGTTGTAGCTCGCTTCCCTTTGACCTACACACAAGCAGGAGCAACACCATGATTAACAACTCAGTTAAGAACTTAACCGCCATTACTGCGGTTAATCCCAACGATGGTATCAATACGCCATTGGCTATCAAGTTGAATAATAAGGCGACAAAACATATTTTGGCATAAAGACGTTCTTTATTAGCGACGATTAATTGGCTAGACAACAAAATATTAACCGCCACGGGATACAACGAACACATCACCCACAAAACGACACTAATACTATCCACATACTTAGGGGCCATATAAGGAAATAACTTAGGGGCCAACCAAGCAAAACCACCGTGCATCAATACAAGCAAAGTAAACAGTACCATTAACATCGGCATTATGGACACTTGTGCTCTTTGCTGTGGTTCGACACGGTTGAGGCGATTGAAATAAAAGTAGCCAATGGGCATTAACACCAACACAGCAATTTCAAAAACTTGAATAGCAAAAAAATAATTGGCGATGGCCGCCAACTCAAAGTCGAAAAAACGCAAAAGTAATACATCTGCCTTAAGATATAACACCGACGACACTTCAATGACCAGATAGCTAAATAACAATTTCATCTGCCCTGTTTTTAAGGGGTTGGACAGTAAAGCTGTGCCATTGAGTTTAATTGACGCAACTCGCTGTAACGGTCGATAGAGCCAAACGATACACAAACCCGTTGCCAATAAACCGCAAAAAAACAGGGTTATCAGGCCTAGACTGTCGAAAATGAAATAACAACATAGACTGAAGCACAGCCACAGCAACCGCTGCAAGGGCAACGCCAAAGCGTCTTTACGATAATTGGCATGGCCACGGTGATAAGCGGCCAAAGTTATCATCCAGCTATTGACCAAAAACATCATTATTCCTGCGTAAAGCGTGGTATCAAATACAATTAGTATTTGCACCAAAGCCAAAAGCAACAAATTCCAGCGATAGAAGCCAATGAATAAACGGGGTAGGGGATTTAACGCAGTGTCAGTTTGAGTGTTACTGGCGTATTTAAATACCACCTCTTTGTGACCAAAATTGAAGAAAATTAAAAGAATCGAAAACAGCGAAATATAGACACCATATTGGCCATATTCTGTTTGAGAAAGGACATTGAGTAGTAATACCATCAGAGCGTAGGTGGCCGTTAAATTGATAACGGCACCAAACAGGTAGGTAACAAAAGACGAAGACAAATTGGCGTAATATTGTTGAAGCGGTGCCAACAGTGCACGCAGGCGTTTGAACACTTTAATTTATGAATTAACCAGACGTAATGTCTGTGCTGTCGAATGCGTCGTTATCGTCGCGTCAGGCGCTGGTGCACTCACGCCGTCTTCCTTATTGTTGGCATGGTTGACCAACCATAAGCAATCGGCAATAGCTGAAGAAGGATTAAAACCCAAAGGTGCCTTGAGTAACAGCTGGCGTACCCCATCGATATCAAATTCACTCATCGACTTTTCAAGCTCGGACAATAGCTGACCTAAATCTTCCCAAGTCATCGACACTTCTTTGGCCTTCATGATCCTTTCATGCTCAGTGCCTTCAACATTTCCACCGATTAATAACTCTTCGTAGAGCTTTTCACCGGGGCGTAATCCAGTATAAGTAATTTCAATGTCGCCATCAGGCTCCAATTCTGTTTTTACCGCCAACCCGGAGAGTTGGATCATCTTCTTGGCCAAATCATTAATCTTAATCGGCTTGCCCATATCAAGCACATACACTTCACCACCTTGACCCATGGACCCCGCCTGTATCACTAATTGTGCAGCTTCGGGTATTGTCATGAAATAGCGCGTAATATCTCGATGCGTGATAGTGACAGGGCCACCATCGGCAATTTGCTTTTTAAATAATGGCACTACAGAGCCTGAAGACCCTAATACGTTGCCAAATCTCACCATGCTAAAATTAGTCCTTACTTGGGCATCGTCTTTATTTTGTTCTTTAGCCGCGAGCGCCTGCAAAAC
>JABSOG010000707.1 GCA_013216025.1 Algicola sp.
CAACGTTTGGCCAAATGTTGTGCCCCCTGACCGCCAAACATAAAATAGACGTTGGCGTTTTCACGAGGTCGGTGTTTTTTGTCGATGCTACGACTGCCTTCAATCAACGCTTGAGACAGTTTTTCGCTGTTTTCACCGGCCACAACCGCCCGATAGGCGTATTCGTTACGACCCATTTGCAAGGTATATGCGGCGTCGGTCAAGCTGATGGTGCTGTCGCTGGCAAGGTATTGCCCGAGTTTAACGAGTTGTTGGTCGAGTGAGTATTGCGATTTGGCCGACACCACCAGCAATTGCTGGCTGCGGTTCGTAGGGTGATGGTCAAATGCAGGCGACTGACCCAAGATAACGTGAACGTTTGAACCACCGATACCAAATGAGCTAACACCGGCGTTTATTTCACGCCCTTGCGCTTGCCCATCTCCATCCAAAGACAAATTGGTGGTATTGACAAAAAACGGGCTGTTAGCGAAATCGATTTTAGGGTTTGGCGCCTGATAGTTAATGCTTGGCGGCAGTTGTTTATAATGCAATGCCAAAGACGATTTGATCACCCCAGCAACACCAGCGGCAATGTCCAAATGACCAATGTTGGCCTTGACCGAACCTATCGCACAATATTGCAGCTGGTCGCTGTGCTCACGGTAAACTTCGCTGAGCGCTTTGATTTCTATGGGATCGCCTAAAATGGTGCCGGTGCCGTGTGCTTCGACAAAGCGAATCGACCCGGCATCAATCTCGGCTCTTGAGATGGCATCAGCGATAACCTCTGACTGACCTTCGATACTTGACGCCGTATAACCGACCTTGACCGAACCATCGTTGTTGGTCGCCGACCCTTTAACCACCGCATAAATGGTGTCGCCATCTTCGATGGCATCGGCCAAACGCTTGAGCACCACAATACCCGCACCGTTGCCTTTAACCGTGCCTTTGGCATCGGCGTCAAACGGACGGCAGCAACCATCAGGTGAAATAATGCTGCCCTCGGTATAATGCATACCAATTTTTTGCGGCACATCCAAACTGACGCCACCAGCCAATGCCATGTCACATTCGTACGACAACAGACTTTGACAGGCCTGATGAACCGCCACCAGCGAGGTAGAACAGGCAGTATCGACGTTGACACTGGGGCCTTTTAAGTTGAGTTTGTATGACACCATGGTTGAGGCGAAGCTTTTTTCGTTACCGATAGACATGCGCAACGAACCCACAGATTCGAGCAAATCAGTGCAAGGCAACAGGTTGCGAATGTAATAGGCCATTGAACCGATACCGGCATAAACGCCAATCAGGCCATCGTATTTGTCGTTGCTGTAACCCGCGTGTTCTATCGCTTCATGGCTACATTCGAGCAACAGGCGTTGCTGAGGATCGGTGATCTGGGCATCGCGGGCGGTAAAGCCAAAAAAGCGGGCATCAAACAAGTCGATGTCGTCGATAATGTATGATTTTTTGACAAAGTTGGCATCATTGATCATCGCCTCAGACAATCCCGAGGCCCGCAATTCGTCATCGCTCAAGTCGATTGATGATTGCTTGGCACCCACCAGATTTTGCCAAAAGGCGTCAACACTGTCTGCCGCCGGAAACCGGCCAGACATACCGACAATAGCAATATGGTTAAGCTGTGCACTGTTATTATTTTCCACGACGATTTCTCTGCCTCATTTGATTTCTAACTTGATTAACGGATGCCCGGTCGACCTGACGAGCGTTGCGTTTTTGCTGGGGTTCAACCGGTGCCATCATGATGCTGAGTCTTTGTGACAGCGAGTTGATGGTGGGGTATTTAAACAGGTCGATAATTTCTATGGTGATGTCAAAACGGTCTTTGAGTTGCTGTTGCATTTTACCCAGCAACAACGAGTGACCGCCGAGTTCAAAAAAGCTTTCTTGGGTGCCAATTTGTTCGATTTTAAGCAATCCCTGCCAAATTTCGGCCACCTTAAATTCGGTATCATTGGCCACCGGCACCAATTTTCTCGGCTGGGCGGCAACCTCCGTTGGCAATGCTTTTAAATCGAGCTTGCCGTTGGGGGTGTAAGGTAATTCACTCAAAATAAACAGTGCCGAGGGCACCATGTAATCGGGTATCCGAGTTTTAAGGTATTCGATTAGTGCACTGCTTTGCAACGGTTGCGCTTGCTGAGTGTCCTGGGTGTGTTGAGAGGGCTGAGAGTGCTTAGACTGTGGCAACACATAAGCCAAAATCGCTGCCGCTTTTTGCTCGGTGCGATGCACAGTAACAACCGCCTGCTCTACGCCGGGGTAATCGGCCAATGCCTGCTTGATTTCGTCAAGCTCAATGCGGTAACCCCTGACTTTCACTTGATTGTCGATGCGGCCAAGAAACACCATACGGCCATCAGCCAAACGGCGTACCAAATCGCCGGTGCGGTATAATTTGGCACCGGGCTGGTTTGAAAATGGGTCGTCCAAAAACTGTTTTTCGGTTAAATCTGGCCGTTGCCAGTAACCCAAGGTTACGCCCTGCCCGGCAATATACAGCTCACCTTTAACCCCGGTGGGCACCACTTGCAGGTGCTTGTCGAGTACGTACATGCGGGTATTGGCGATTGGCAGACCGATGTTGGCATCATTGCCTTGCACCTGATTCACCGCCGACCAAACACACGTTTCGGTGGGGCCATACATGTTGAACAGCTTGCCCGGGATAAGCTCGTTGATTTGTTCGGCCAGCTCAGGGGTCAGCGGCTCACCGCCCACCATAAAGCCGCGAATATGCTTGAGGCTTTGTTTGGTCTCAATAGAGGCCAATAACAGCTGGGCATACGAAGGTGTACATTGAATATGAGTAGCCCGGTCTTGGTCTAGTTCAACCGCGTTGGTGCCTTGTTGCTTGAGCAGGTCTTTAAAGCGTTTGATGTGCACAAAGCTGTCGACCACCGCTTGGTCTTCAACCCCAAAGTCAATCAAACAACCGATTTCGGTGACGCCAATATCGCTCATATCACTGGCCAGTTGCAGGCACGACTCGGGAGTGCCAAACAAGGCGCTGCTTTTGGCGTAGCGTAAAAATCCGGCGTCGACCACCGCTTCAAGATCTTCTTTGGTGTCGAGTCCGGTGCTTTGGGCGACTGGCAACAACAAATTAATTGAGGTGCGCAGGTAGTCTTTAAACGGTTTTTCGATGGTTTGCATCGCTTTGTCATGACTGTCAGACATGTAGGTGTGCAACATCAAGGTCACCTTGCCCTGTTCGGCGTCAAAGCCATTGTCGGTGCGCGCCTGACGGTAAATGGCGATTTTGTCTTTAAGCTCGGCCGCGCTTTGCCCCAAAAAGTGGGTTAATACGTTGGCCCCGATAGAACCTGCATAGCGGAAGGTTTCGGGGTTGGCCGCAGCAGTTACCCACAACGGCAATTCGCGGCGAATCGGTTTGGGGTGAATTTGTATTTCGCTGTCGGTGCCTTTGCCGTTAACAAAGGTGACTTTTTCACCGGCCCACAGTTTGCGCAGGGTTTGAATGCTGTCTTTGAGTATTTGATGACGGTTTTCGAAGTTATCGGGGGCCAACACAAAATCGTTAAAATGCCAGCCTGAGGCAACGGCCATGGCCACCCGGCCATTCGACAAGTTGTCGACCATCGACCACTCTTCGGCCACCCGAATGATGTTATGCAGCGGCAACACGCAACTGCCCGAGCGAATTTCGATATTTTTGGTCAATACGCTGACCGCTGCGGCGGCAATTGCCGGGTTGGCAAATTGGCCACCAAAGTTGTGGAAATGACGCTCTGGCACCCACACCGCCGAAAAACCGTTGTTGTCGGCAAAGGTTGCGCCTTCGCGCAGCAAAAAGTATTTGTCGTCACAGCCGGTTTGGTCTGAGGCAAAGTAGAACATGCTGAATTCTAGTTCGCTGGCTTTGGCGCTGATGTTGACTTTTTGCGCTTGGGCACGCTCATCGGCCAGCGCCGAGAAGTGGTCTTGCTCTACAATGACCTTGAAACCCCGGGCCAATGTCCAGAACAGTTCGAGCACCGAGATATCAAACGAAATACTGGTTAATGCTCTGAACGTGGGCTGATCATTTTGCTCTAGTGACGGCGCCAGTGACTCATCCAATCCAACAAACAAGTTCACCACATTGCCATGACTGACCATCACGCCCTTGGGTTTGCCGGTTGAGCCTGAGGTATAAATGACATACGCCACATCATCGGGTTTAACCGCAGGGTAAGCGGCTAAAGCTTTGGCTGGAACGCTCGCCCAATCGATATCTTCTAGCAGTAAAGCCGGAATTGACCAATCGTTAAACGGTGCCACAAACGCCGGGTTGGTGATCACGCAGGCCAACTGTGCGTCTTGGCAAATTTGCTGTTTACGGTTGTCTGGAAAATTAACATCAACCGGCACGTAAGCCGCGCCGCAGGTCATTGCCGCCAACATCGCGACCACCATAGGAATGCCGCGATCAAGCGAAACACCGACTCTGTCGCCGTGACGAATGCCACGCTCAGTCAATTGTTCAGCGAGTATCGCCACCCGTTGGTTCAACTCGTTGTAGGTCAGGCTGCTATTGGTGTCTTTTAAGGCGGTTAATGCACCTGCTTGCTCAGCTTTTTGAGCAATTAACTGATGCACACCAAACTCAGTTGGCACCTCAATTACCGGCCCGTCAAATCCACTG
>JABSOG010000708.1 GCA_013216025.1 Algicola sp.
CTAGATGGGCACTAACCATGAGTAATACAACTGAAATCGTTTCACCAATAGACAACCGGGTCGTCGCCACGCGCGAACTAGCCAGTAACAAAGAGATTAAACAGGCCATTAACCGCTCGGTTGAAGCGCAAAAACACTGGCGCAACGTCACCATCTATCAACGAGCCAAATACCTCAATGACGCCATTGATTTTATGATGCTGCAAAAAGCGGTGTTGGCCAAAGAACTCACCAAGCAAATGGGCCGCCCCATTCAATATGCCGAGGGTGAAATCGCCGGTTTAGCCGAGCGTGGTCGCCACATGATTGAGATAGCCCAATCGCAGCTGTTCGACATGAAGGTCCCCGGCAAGGCGGGTGCTACCCGGTTTATCCGCCGCGAACCTTTGGGCGTTGTTTTCACCATTGCACCATGGAACTACCCCTATTTAACCGCCGTTAACTCTCTCATTCCCGCTTTGATGGCGGGTAATGCGGTGATTTTAAAACACTCTGCACAAACCCTGTTATGTGCCGAACGTTTTTTTGAAGCCTTTGAGGCGGCCGGATTGCCCAGCGGGGTTTTTCAGTATTTGCATTTAGATCACAACCTGACCGCTAAGGTGATCAAACAAAAAGAAATCAACTTTGTGTCGTTTACCGGCTCGGTTAGTGGCGGCGAAGCGATTGAAGAAGCCGCGGCCGGGCAGTTTATGGGCGTGGCGTTGGAACTTGGCGGCAAAGATCCAGCTTACGTCAGAAGTGATGCCGACATCAAACATGCAGTAGAGCAAATTGTCGATGGCGCTTTTTTCAACTCAGGGCAATCTTGTTGCGGTATCGAGCGAGTTTATGTCGACCGCTCGGTTTACAAAGAATTTGTGCAGGGCGTGGTTGAAACGGTTGAATGTTACCGCCTTGGTAATCCACTGAAAAGACTCACAACCTTAGGGCCTTTAGTCAATGCCGCTGCGGCCACCCATGTTCGCCAACAAATAGAACAAGCCATAACCAAGGGCGCTAAAGCGCATATTGATACCACCAAATTTGGCATGGATGAACAAGGTAGCGCTTATATGGCACCCCAAGTTTTGACCGATGTAGACCACACTATGTCGGTAATGACCGAAGAAAGCTTTGGTCCGGTTGTTGGCATTATGGCGGTTGACAGTGATGAACAAGCTATAGACTTGATGAACGACAGCGAATTTGGCCTCACCGCATCAATCTGGACAACCAATCAAGATGCCGCGATTGCCATTGGCGATCAGTTAGAGACCGGCACTGTGTTCATGAACCGCTGCGATTATCTCGACCCAGCCCTACCTTGGGTTGGCGTGAAAAACTCAGGCCGGGGTTGTTCCCTGTCGACTTTGGGTTACGAACAATTAACTCGTCCCAAATCCTTCAATCTGTCTCATTCCAAATAAAAGGCGGTAACCTATGGCTGACACAACCGAACTGTCTGAACTGTACGGCAACTGGAATTACCCCACCAGCATTCGCTTTGGTGTGGGTAAAATCAGCGAACTGACAGACGTTTGCCGCCAACTCAAAATCGACAATCCATTATTGGTGACCGACAAAGGGCTGGCCAGCTTACCCCTTATCACCGATATTTTACGTCAGCTCAGTGATGCCAACTTCAACCCTGTGATTTTTTGCGAAGTCAAACCCAACCCCACTGGCAGCAACATCACCGATGGCGTTAAGTGTTACCACCAAGGCAAACACGATGGCATTATTGCCATTGGCGGCGGCAGCGGGCTCGATGCAGGCAAAGCCATCGCACTGATGGTGGGGCAAAACAGGCCTATTTGGGATTTTGAAGATGTCGGTGACAACTGGCTACGAGTAAACGAACAAGGCATAGCACCAATCATTGCCATTCCCACCACTGCAGGTACCGGCTCACAAGTAGGCCGGGCATCGGTGATTGTTGATGAACAACAACACAACAAAAAACTCATTTTTCATCCTAAAATGCTGCCTGCAGTGGTGATTGCCGATCCGGCACTCACGGTTGGATTACCCGCTCACATTACCGCTGCCACTGGAGTCGACGCCCTCGTTCATAACCTCGAAGCCTATTGCGCCCCAGGTTTTCATCCCATGGCTGACGCCATCGCCCTTGAAGGTATGCGGCTGATAAAAAACCATTTGGTCGCCGCTTTTAACGATGGCACCAATCTGATCGCCCGCAGTTATATGATGGTGGCCTCAACCATGGGCGCAACGGCTTTTCAAAAAGGGCTCGGTGGCGTTCATGCGTTGGCCCACCCGCTGGGTGCCAACTTTGATGCACATCACGGTTTATTGAACGCCATTTTATTGCCTTACGTGTTAAGGGCGAATCGTGCGCATATTGAAATACAAATAGCCGAAATTGCTTATCACTTAAGGCTCGAAGACCCCACGTTCGACGGATTTATGGCTTGGTTAACCGATTTTAGCCGACAGTTGAGTATTCCCGAGAACCTTGGTGATATTGGCATATCAGCCGAAAAACACCAAATGATAGGTGAACAGGCCGTTTTAGACCCTTCAGCCTCGGGCAACCCGGTGACACTGAATGCCAGTCAATACGCCAAAATTTTTGTAAATGCAGTAGAGGGCAACTTTTCATGAAAACAACAACCATGACTCATTCGAAAAAAGCGCCAATGACGCTAGGCATACTCGAAGCCGGATTGGTCAACGAATCGTTGAGGCCTGAACACGGCTCTTATCCCGACATGTTTTGCACTTTATTAAGTGAGCAAGACCCTACGGTAAAGTTTAAGTTCTACAATGTGCTTGATAACGAATATCCTAGTGACATCAACGAATGTGATGCCTATTTGATCACTGGCAGCAAACACAACAGTTATGATGAAGACCCATGGATTGTGGTGCTTAAAGACTACATTCGAACCTTGGTTGAACAAGATAAAAAACTGCTGGGCATTTGTTTTGGCCATCAGCTCATCGCCCATGCGCTGGGCGGTAAAGCCGCCAAAAGCGACAAAGGCTGGGGCGTAGGTATTTACAACAACCAAATAACCCCCAAACTGGACTTGCCTTGGCACAAAGGCCATTCAGCTCAGTTCAAGCTATTGGTTAGCCATCAAGATCAGGTGATGATGTTGCCCAAAGGCGCAACGTTGTTTGCCTCAAACCCCTTTTGCCCCAACGCCGCCTATTTTATCGAAGACAAAGTTTTGTGTTTTCAGGGCCATCCTGAATTTACCACTGACTACGCCAAAGTGCTGATGCAAAGCCGCAAAGATGTTATTGATGAGGAGGCTTATGATCAGGCCTTGAGTTCGTTTACCAATGCCACCGACCATCAGAGTGTCGCTCGCTGGATGCTGGATTTTGTTGGCGTGTAGGAGCGAGCTCCAGCTCGCGATATTGACCAAAGGTCAATCATTAGTATCCAGACCACAATAACCGAGAAAGATTTCATCTTTTGTCGCTCGTTCCTACCGCAACATATACCGCCTTCCCCGCCCTTCGCCTTGGGCCACCAGCACCTTTTTATCAACCAAGTCGGTTAAATCCCTAACGGCTGTTGCATCGGCAGCTTTAGATAACGACTTGTACTTTTTACGGCTGATGCCATCGGCAAAGTCCGGGGTTTCGAGCATTCGTTTGAGCAGTTTGAGCTGCCTTGGATTAAACGCAGTTTGTTGTTGGGCCTGCCAAAACCGGGTTCTGTGCATCACCCGCTCAAATTCGGCTTCGGCATTGTGTGCTGCCTGCGCCACGCTATCTAAAAACCAGATAATCCACTGGGTTAAATCGAGATTGCCGCGCTGATGATCTTCAAGCTGCTGGTAGTATTCATCTCTATTTTGCTCTAACACAGTCGATAACGAAAACAGCCTGAGGTTCGTCTTTTCGGCCTCAGCTACACAGCGTTCAGCAATCACTCTCGACAACCTGCCATTACCATCATCGAACGGGTGAATGGTGACGAACCAGAACTTGGCAATAGCGGCACGAATATAAGCAGAACCCTCGATTGGCGCATTAAGCCAACTCAAAAATTGGTCCATTTGCCCGCTAACATCCTGCCTATCATTACCCGGTGCAACATAGTGAATGGTTTGTTTACCGTAACGACCAGACACAATCTGCATTTCATCGTTTCGGTAGTCACCAATTATCATGAGAGTGATTAAGGGTTGCTCGGGGAATAACAACTGATGCCATGATTTAAGCACATCGGGAGTGATGGTTCGGTCAGTAGAGCGAATAGAGCGTAGTAACAGTTCAACCGCACCGTCGCAGTGTTTGTCGAATTTGATGCCGACACCCAAGCCTAATTTTCTGACAATGCTTGAGCGAACCGAGTCCCGGTCAAACAATTCGCCCTCGATTTTGGCCGACGACAGGGTTTCGTCCAGCAGAATAGCCGCTTCCCAGTCCAGTCGCTGATGTTCGGTTAATACAGTAGCGACTTTCTTCAGCGGCGCAACAATTTGAATGCACCTTTCCAAAGCAGGCATCACTGCTTTTTCGTCGTAACTGAAGTTTGGCCAGTCGGGTTGCTGCCAAATCCATTGTGTTTCAACATAAGATGAATTCATATGAGTCGATTAAAATGGCTAATTGAATCATATTATGAGTCGATTAGTGAATTTAATCAACTCATAAAGTGATTCGATTAGCGTGTTAAATCGAATCA
>JABSOG010000070.1 GCA_013216025.1 Algicola sp.
AGAACCTTGGATCAACACCGCCACCTACGCAGTAATGGACTTCTTCGAACCAGCGTGGAGCATCGTTGGCCTGACCCGAGTATTTGCCAAACGTAACACCGCAAAAGAACCCAACCAAAGCGATTATGACGCGCAGGCGATAGACGCCTATTCGCCAATATCCGGAGAATCACACACCATAGAAAGTCATGATTACGACCAGACAATGACGCAAGCTAACGCGTTTCTAGATTTTGGCGACCGCCCCTTGGTTGTAATAAGCGCAATTGCCAATTTTGATGAGATACCAGACGAAGAATTGGAAGATTACGGTTTAAGCCGCGCATTAGTCCCCGAGGTGATAAAAAGGCAAGTCTTGATGGCCAAAGAGCAAGTCACTTGGTCTTCTAATGGCAAACATATCCTTTTATACGACACAGACCATTATGTGCAATTCACCAAACCGAACATTGTGATTGATGCGGTGAATTCGGTTGTTGAGGATGTTCGAAGCAATAATTAAAGGGCACGTAGGATGGGCCTAGGTTCCCTTCAATACTGTTGACCTAAGACAAAACTATGAAACACCGATGTAAGGTGGGCAATCATTTCTGCCCACGCGATGGTTCAAGTTTGTTACCAGCCTTGTAACGAGATTTCTGGCAGGCTGCAGATAGCCCATAATAGACATGTACGCGGTTTTCTGTTGGCGAAAAGATAACGCGTGGGCAGAAAAGATTGCCCACCTTACAATTATTCGAGCCTGTAAACATAAATGCGAAAACGACTTACCCCGCAATCTCCCGCTGCAACAAAGCCACCATCCTCCCAGTTTTGGCACTCCACACACCGCCTGCCAAATCAGGTGTTAAAATCTGAACCACGCTCCAGCCTTGCTGGCCTTCTTCATTAAATATTGATGCCAAATCTGGCATCGGGGTTTTCTTAATGCCAGCCAAAAAACCTTCTTTGCTTTCGATTTCAAGTGTTTTAAATTCATACTGTTTCATCTGGGGTATTTCCTCATAGTCAAGGTCTGTAATGTCAATATCAAAGGTCGATGCCAAAGATTTTTTAGACTGTAATGAAGCCGTGGCTTCTCTTTCTATCCTTTGAACGGTCCTAGTGTTTAACCCGGCTGCAATGCCAAGCTCTTCTTGTGACCAGCATTTGTCCAACCTCAGTTGAACAACTAATTGTGCATTTATTTTCATAATACTTTCAAAGACCTAAAGTTAAAGTGAATGTAACTGAAAGTGGATGTATCATACCCAGACCCGGCGGAATTCTTGACGACGACCGCACGGCACTATTGCGTAAAGCATACGACAGAAATGCGACAGTTGGCAAAAATAGGCTAATTATCGGTGCTTTTGTGCCACAACGTGGCCATATAAAGATGCGAAGCAGATTTATTACTGGATTTTAGGAATAAAATTTGCTTAATTTAGACTATAAGCATGGCGATAACAAAAAACCGTCCCAACGGTAGACAGAGGCATTAGAGCAATGAAGTTTCGTAAAATAACCTTTCAGGGCCAAGAAGCGCTGGATGAAATCGTTGAAGAGATTGAAGACCAAACTTACCACCTGGTCCCAGACCATCATTATGGCCTGCACAGTTTGATTGAAAAACAAAACCGTTTTGCCGAACTTAACCAAGTCAGTCAAGAAAGTTTTGAGCGGTCTTTTAATATCCGCGAAAGTGATTTTACCCGCAACGGTTTTACCCGGCTCAAAAATGTCATCCCCCGCGACCTGTGTGAATATTTCATCAAGCAATCTAAAGAAAACCCCGATGCCATCAAACATCCTGATGTGATGAACAGCCTATTGCCGGTGATCCTCAAGTCTGAAATAGATGAGCAACTTTGCTCGTTTTTTGGCAGTGAATACACCTTGTTTTGGTATTCCTACCTGACCACCGAACCCGGCCTCGAAAACCGCTCTCATTCTTCATACTGGCATTGCGATCGGGGACCTGAAAAACACCTTAAAATGTTGATTTACCTCAACGATTACGACGAGCACCTGGGCAATACCAAGTTTTTGGACAAAACCACCAGCGATAAGCTAAAAAAGGTCGGTTATATTTTTGGCGACATCAATGCTCGCAGTGACGATCTCGGCCCACTTGCCCGCGCCAAGGGCATTGATATCAACGAGACCATGTATGACGACATCAAAGCCGGTGACGCCTTGCTGTTTGCCCCCAACCAAATAGCCCACATCGGAAAAATACCCGAAACTACTGCCCGCCATGTGTTGCAACTGTGTTTTTTGCCTTCGCCGTTCCCGTGGTTATATACCAAAACCAATGTCTATTACAGCAAAACCGAAGCAACGCCATTTGAAGGCGTGGCGGAACAAATCTTGCGCTTTGTCGAAGACAAACCCAAGCGTTTTGGCGAGCGAGTCGCAGTACCGGCTGACGGTGCCATCACCACCCCAGAGCAATTAAAGTGGCTGATGCACAATATGTATGCCGACGAAAAATTTGCCGACATCATGTTTGAGCGACTGATGGAACTTGACCCCAACCTAGAAGAACTCAGCACGCTGGGCTCTTTGCTCGAAACCCTATCAATGTCATTCAAGGGCAGTATCGACTGGCATGGCGATTTGGGTATCGAAAACATTCGCAACCTCGAACAACTGGCGCAATTCCAAGAGGAATACCGCGATGCGGTCACCCGCTACTCTGTAACAGGCAAACCCAAACCCGAAGCGATTTTTTGGCCAATGCCCGACCACGCCAGTCGCCCGGCGTCAAAATTTGATACAATACCTTTTGTTAAACACCACCCGATAATGAACATGGACACTCCCATCGGCTCGGCTGGTAGCTGCTTTGCCTTTGAAATTGCTCATGTATTTCAAGAGATGGGTTACAACTACGTGGTCACCGAACGTAACGACGACCCGGCATCAGGCATAACCGTAGACGGTTACACACCCGGTGATAAATCGGCTAAGTTCTGCGCCAATTACGGTATTTTGTTCAATACCCCCAGCTTTAAACAGCTGGCCGAAAGAGCCTTTGGCGTCAGACCAACCAAACAGATTTTGTTTCAGCAGCCCGACCGAGATTGGGTTGACCCTTACCGCGAAAATGTCACCTTCACTTCACAAGAAGCTTATTACACTGATTACGACCGCCATATCGAAGCCACCCGAACCGCACTTGAACAGGTTGAAGTGTTCATTGTTACTTTAGGGCTTAACGAGTGTTGGTCATTTAGAGATGGCACCGTGATGTCGCGTAACCCGCGTAACAACATGTTCCCTTTTGTTAAGCATCAAACTTTGACGGTGCAGCAAAATGTCGACAACATTCAGGCATTTTTTGATATCGTCAAAAAACATAACCCCAAGTTCAAACTGATCATTAGCGTATCCCCCATTCCATTCTTGGCCACCGGGCGCGCCGAAGATACTCATGTGATCAGCGCCAACTGTCATTCAAAATCGGTGCTCAGAGTCGCCGCAGAACAATTGGTCCAAAGCAACCAAGACATGTATTACCTGCCCAGTTATGAGTTGGTGATGGAATGTATTGAAGACGCCTGGGAAGTCGATACCCGCCACGTCAAACGCTCGACGGTTGAGCAGGTGGTGGCAATGTTCAAACAAATATTCATTCAGGCATAAGGCGGGACATCATGCAATTTAGCAAAATAAAGTTTCCTGATGAACCCGAACTCAATGTACTGTCGGTGCAATATGAAAATGAGCAATATCATCTGGTACCCGACCATCATCACGGCCTGCGCGCATTAATTGAAAAGAAACAACGTTTTGGTGAACTCAACACGGTGGCAGAGCAACAATTTGACCGTCACTATGTGGTCAAACCCTGCGAGCTAAGCCAAAAACACCTGACCCGGCAAAAAATGGTGTTACCCGCAGACTTATGCGCCCAGCTTATCAGCCAAAACGAGCAAAACCCTGACGCCATCAAACACCCTAAAGTGATCGATAGCCTGTTGCCGCTGATTTTATCTGAAGATATCGACAGCCAAATCTGCTCTTATTTTGGCAGCGAATATACGCTGATGTGGTATTCGTATTTACAGACGTCACCAGACCGCGAAAACCGCTCTTATTCATCTTACTGGCATTGTGACATGGGGCCAGAAAAACACCTTAAGATGTTGATTTACCTCAATGATTACGACTCTCATCTGGGCAATACCAAGTTTTTGACAAAACAAAGCACCGATCAACTAAAAAAAGCCGGTTATATCTTCGGCGCCGTGGGCAATCGCACGGATGACATCGGCCCCTTGTGTCGCGACCGAGATATCGACATGACTGAAACCCTATTTGAAGATATTCACGCAGGCGATGCCCTGCTGTTTAACCCCAATCAATTGGCTCACATCGGTAAAATCCCCGAACTTGATGATCGTCACGTATTGCAATTGTGTTTTGTACCCAGCCCCTACCACTGGCAATTTAGCCAACAAAGCGTGTTGCCCGTACAAACTTTCTGTAGCCCTTTTGATGGCGTGGCAGATAAAATTCTCGATTACGTAGCAAGCCAAAGTGTTGAACTTGAAGATCAATTATTGATCCCCTCAGGCGGTGGTATAGATTCAAGCCAACAGCTTAATTGGTTGCTGCACAACATTTTTCCCGAGGGCGATTATGCACAAGCAATCTACAAACGCTTGATACAGGCCGACCCACACCGAGTGCAAGTACACTCGGTTGAGTCGCTGATCTGCTACCTCAAAGACGCCGCATTAAACACCATCAATTGGGAGGGTGAATTAGGCCTTGAGCATGTACGCAATCTCGCTCAATTAACCCAATACGAAAAATCTTTTCAGCACAGCAAGACCCGCTATACCGCCGAGGGTAAAAACAACCCCTCTGCTATTTACTGGCCAATGCCAGACCACCCTAATTACCCAATGTCAAAATTCGATGCACTGCCGTTTGTAAACAAACACCCGATCATGGATATCAGCACGCCTATCGGCTCGGCAGGTAGTTGTTTTGCCTTTGAAATTGCTCGGATATTTCAAGAATCCGGCTACAACTATGTGGTGACCGAGCGTAACGACGACCCGCAATCGGGCGTGGTGATCGCTGGTTATAACCCTGGGGACACCAATGCCAAATTCAGCGCCAATTACGGTATTTTATTCAACACCCCCAGCTTTAAACAACTGGCCGAACGAGCTTTTGATGTCAAACCGACCAAACGCAGTTTGTTTCAACTGCCCGAAGGCGGCTGGGTTGACCCTTATCGCGAAGGCGTGATGTTCTATAATACCGAATCTTATGAAGAGGATTATCCACGCCATATTGCCGCCACCCGTACCGCACTCGAACAAGTTGAGGTGTTTATCATCACGCTTGGTCTGAACGAATGCTGGGAATTTCGAGATGGTTCGGCCATGTCGCGCAACCCTCGAGGTAATATGTACCCGTACGTTAAGCACAAAACGCTAACGGTAGCCGAAAACGTCGCCAATATTCAGGCCTTTTACGACATCGTCAAACAGCACAATTCCAACTTTAAGTTGATCATTAGCGTGTCGCCGATCCCATTTTTGGCCACTGGCAGAGCCAAAGAAAAACACGTTATTGCCGCCAATACCCATTCAAAATCGGTGCTAAGAATAACGGCTGAGCAATTGGTGGCCAACAACGAAGATGTATATTACCTGCCCAGTTATGAACTGGTGATGGAATGCATTGAAGATGCCTGGGAAATCGACACCCGGCATGTCAAAAAAACCACAGTTGAACAAGTGGTCGCCATGTTCAAACAAATTTTTATCAAGTGACTCTCATGGAAATTCGCAGACGTAGATTTAACAACATGTTCGAAGTGAACGAAATTGTCGAACGATTAGAAGACCAGACTTTTCATCTGGTCCCCGGCCACCAGTATGACCTTCGCAGCTACTTTGACAAAAAAAGTGGCTACGGCGAGTTACACAAACTGGCACAAGAGCGCTTTGACCGCAGCTACGTGACTCGCGATTGCGAAGTGGCGAAAAAGCACCTGACGTGTTTGCGAGATGTTTTGCCGGTCGACTTGTGCCAAATGTTGATGAAAGAACATGCCGACAATCCCGAAGCCCTCAAAGAACCGCAAATAATGAAGTCGTTATTGCCGCTTATTTTGAGTGACAGTGTCGACAGTCAACTTTGTTCGTATTTTCAAAGTGAATACAACCTTTTGTGGTATTCGTATCTTGATACCCCAACGTTTACCGACCGAGAGCGGCGTTCGTATTCATCGTATTGGCATTGTGACGGCGGACCGGCCAAACACCTTAAAATGCTGATTTACCTCAATCCGTATGAAGAACATCTGGGCAACACCCGATTTTTAGACAAATCTACCACCGACCAACTTAAAGACGCCGGTTATATCTTTTGCGACATCAGCCTGCGCACCGACGACCTTGGCCCCCTAGCCCGGGCCAAAGACATCGAGATCAAGCCCAAAATGTATGACGACATTAAAGCTGGTGATGCTTTGCTGTTTAATCCTAACCAACTGGCGCACATCGGCAAAGTGCCAGAGCTAAAAAACCGCCACGTATTGCAACTGTGTTTTGTCCCTTCACCGTTTCACTGGGAACACGCCATGGACCACGTCCAACCAGTGCAAAACCACTGCGTTGACTTTGCTAACGGCTGGGCGAAAAACATCCTTAGCCAGGTTGAAGACCGACCCAAAGAATATGAAGATCAGGTTTTGGTCCCCGCAGCCAACGGCATTCAATCACGCGACCAGCTCAAATGGTTGATTCAAAACATGTACCAAGACCAGCAGCAAGCCAATAAGATGTACACCCAGTTGGTAAAATCCGACCCGCAACTAAGCCAACTCAACTCCATTAATGCCTTGATGACCGTGCTTAAAACATCAACCCGTGACAGCATCAACTGGGAGGGCGAGCTTGGCGTAGACAACATTCGCAATCTGGTCCAATTGGCCAACTATGAAGCTGAGCTGCAAGACAGCATCACCCGCTACAGCCCCAAAGACAAACCCAGCAAGCAGGGAATATTTTGGCCAATGCCAAACCACCCTGAGCATCCGGGTTCAAAATACGACCAACAGCCCTTTGTTGAAAAACACCCGATCATGAACGCCAACACCCCCATCGGCTCGGCGGGCAGCTGTTTTGCCTTTGAAATTGCTCGGGTATTTCAAGAGATGGACTTTAACTACGTGGTCACCGAAAGAAACGACGACCCCAGTGCTGGCTTTGGCGTTGACGGCTACCGGGCGGGCGACAAATACGCCAAATTCTGCGCCAACTACGGCATATTGTTCAACACCCCCAGCTTCAAGCAACTGGCTGAACGCGCCTTTGGGGTTAAAAAGACCAAACAAATATTATTCGAACAACCCGATGGCGGTTGGGTAGACCCCTATCGCGAAAGCGTGTTGTTCTTTAGCTCAGAAGCCTATAAAAAAGATTATCATAAACACATTGCCGCCACCCGCGCCGCACTCGAACAAGTCGAAGTTTTTATCATTACGCTAGGCCTAAACGAATGCTGGGAATTCAGAGACGGCACGGCAATGTCGCGTAACCCAAGGGACAACATGTTCCCCTACGTGACGCACAAAACCCTGACAGTAGAAGAAAACATCGCCAATATTCAGGCCTTTTTCGACATTGTGAAACAGCACAACCCCAACTTTAAACTGATCATCAGTGTATCCCCTATTCCATTTTTGGCCACAGGCAGAGGCGAGACTCATCACGTTATTGCCGCCAATACCCACTCCAAAGCGATATTAAGGGTCAGCGCCGAAGAACTGGTTAACAACAACGACGACATGTACTACCTGCCAAGCTACGAGCTGGTGACCGAATGCATCAAAGACGCTTGGGAAATTGACACCCGCCACGTCAAAAAGTCGACAGTTGAGCAAGTGGTTGAACTGTTTAAACAAATCTTCATTAAATCGGAGCAAGACAATTAATGAGCGAACGCGAAGCATTCGAAAGACAATACCAAGACAGCGGCTTTGGCTCCCAGCGCCGCTACCCCAACGAATCGTTAATCGGTTTTTTGGCGGGTAATTATTTTCGCATCCCGTTAGAGAAGCGCAAATCGTTACGCGTATTAGAATTAGGTTGTGGCTCGGGCGCTAACTTGTGGCTCATCGCCAAAGAAGGTTTCGACACGTACGGCATCGACTTCGCCCCAACGGGCATCACGTTTTGCAAAGACATGCTGGCCAGCTGGCAAGTTGAAGCCAAACTCGAAGTTGCCGACATGACCCAACTACCGTTCGAAGCCGATTATTTTGACGCCATCGTCGATGTGGTTTCGATGCAGCATTTAAACTACCAACAGCACAAATTAGCCTACAGCGAAGTCAATCGCACACTCAAACCCGGTGGTAAGTTTTTCTCGTATCATCTGGGCGAAAACTCAATATCAGGTCGTACAGCGCAGAGTTATATAGACCATTGTACAGTCGCCGACATCGCCCCGGGTTATCCACTGGCTGGCAACGGGCCGACTTGTTTTTTGGCTGGCAACGAGGCGCGAAAATTGATGGGTAATGCGGGGTTGATTAATTGCAATGTAGAAAAGCAGCAACGGTCTTATGCCAATCAAACACAGTGGATTGAGTATTTGATTATTCAAGGGGAGAAGGTGGGGTGATGAATCGGTGCACATAGCACACCTAACTTCCAATTATCGTAGGGTGCGCTACGCGCACCGTTAACGTTTATCCACCCACCAAACAGCGCCTCGCCTTTTCCATATCCCCTTCAATCCTTTTGATTAATCCGACAAACCCCGCATCTTGATGCAAAGGCCAATACACCGGATGGTGTGCGTAATTAAACCGCCATCCCATCGAAAACCCTTGATCATAGGCCCTTCGTAGCGAAGCAACAATCTTGTCGTTCGCCAAGGGCACGCCAGCCCAAAGCGATGCCAACAGCCAATGTTGGCTGGCTTGCAATTTATCAGGCTCAAGTTCAAAGAACGACATGGCCGAAAATCCGGTTAAATGCCGAGCCAAACGGTCTGCTTGTTTAGCCCTGCCAGTATTGCGATAAATATAAATCAAAGGTTCAAGCGTATGAATAGGAATGCCAAGTTTTAGCGAAAGCGGCTCTACCGGCTTATCCATCAAATCCAACACATCCGGGAACTGTTTCATGATCATCTGCTCAGCGGTCTTAAGCTTGCCACTTTCTAGATATATTCCAAGCATCGAATGCCTCAGCCAGCTTTTCATGCCCCGGCGGGTAAACTCAACAGACTGGTCAAAGTACACTTTGTTGGCCAATGCCAAAGATTCATCGACCCGACCAAGCAAATGCAATGCATGAACCTTGGCCACTTGCGCCGAACCCGACTTTGGCATTTGTTCAATGGCCTTGTCGGCAAACTCAAGCGCCTTTTTACCTATGCCAATCGCTTGATAAGTTGTTGACAGTTGCAACAGGGTTTCGCCATTACCCGGCGTTTTGACGTGCTCGGCCTTTAACGAATTGACTTCGTTATGAAGGCCTTCAGGCCATGGGCATTTTGAGTCATGGGCAAGGGTCGATGTTGTCAAAAATGATAGACCAACAGCGAGAATCGTTGGTTTTATTGGGTTCATGTAATCAGCTCTGATTGAGGGTCATTTATCAAGCGTAGCACAAGGGTTTTGATGGCGGAAAATGGTGAGGTGAGCGGGTTCATTGCCGTCAAAAATAAAGCTGCCTAAGCAGATTTATTCATCATCCATCTTTTTGAAAAATGCCCAAAGGGTGTAGGCGCATCGTTCTTCACGGTCATCTATGGCTTTATCAATAATGGGCAGGTCGGTGACTTCTACCGGTGTATTGTCAGGTTTGAGGTAGCCATCGATGACAAAAGCCGGTAGTCGGCTGACCACGGTAAACCGGTCTTCTAGCAACGCTTCGAGTTCACCATTTTGTGAGTCGTAAGGCCGCAGCTTTTTATCCATTACCGCTTTGTTGTAAGCGTAAAATTCGTTGAAGTTCTCGTTAATGTCGAGCACAAACATTATACCATTGGCTTTGAGCACTCTGTCGATTTCCGCAGATAAACGCGTAACATCCTGATCAACGTTAAAACAGCCAAACAAGCCGGAACAGATAACAATGTCAAAATAATTATCTTCAAAGGGCATCGACATCGCACTGCCCTGCTGAAAGTTCATCGCCACTGGTGACAGTTTTTTACACAACTCGACCGCTGAGCTGCTCATTTCTAAACCATAACAATTTTCAGGTTTTGCCCTACATTCAGTTAAAAACCTTAATTTACTGCCACTGCCACAGCCCGGTTCCAATATTTTGTAATTGGGGAAATCGGTTTTGCCCAGTTCCACCAATATTCCCAGCATGTATTTGTACACGCGATAATTGTTGAACAAGACAAAAATATCACCTATGTTAACTGGGGTCTCTGTGTCATGGCCATATCTAAAGGTCTTCATTGAATTTATTGCTCCTTCTATGCTCTTAAAAGATAACGAATGTTTGGCGGCATGAGTTGAGTGTCTAGGAGCCAGTCCTAGTACGCGCCATTATCGGCGACTTTGCAGTGTACAATCATTTTATGGGCAATACAAAGTCAAAACTGACAATAGCACCTTTGACACATTGATAATTAATACCCGTGGGGAAACGGCGGTTTGCTACTGGCAATACTGGTGAGTTTTGATAACATGGGTGAACATTTTCGAGCAATCGCGCCAACAATAACAACGCTTAATACCAATGACATGAGATAATATTGATGACATGAGATATTGGGCGCACCGTTCAAGGAGCCGTACCCCGTGAGTACTTTCAATTACAACGATGATATCCCGCAACTGAGCAAAGTCGATATTTCCCGCCATTTTAACCGTCACCGAGTCACCAAATATTTTATCGATGCGCTGGTCAAATTGGGCAAAACCGATTTGAAAAATTACAAAGTGTTAGAGCCTGGCTGCGGCGGCGGTGACAAGTTGCGCTTTTTTGCCGAAATGAATGTGCCACCCGAAAACTGTTATGGCATCGAAATGTCAGAATCGGGCGTCGACCGCTGTAAACGCTTGTCTCCGGCGGCGATGAATTTTCAGGTCGGTGATGCGATGAATATGCCCTTTGAAGAAAACTTCTTCGACATTGTGGTGTGCTCTGGATTGTTTGGCTGTTTTCAAGACGATAACGATGTAAAAAGGCTGTCAGCCCAAATCGACAAAGTATTAAAACAAGACGGGGTTTTGCTGGTCCCTGATCTCAATCATAACTATGTGGATTTTTATGGCCAAAATGAAGCGGTCATGGCAAAAAACCTGCGCGGTTACAATACCGAAACGAAAGAGCTCGAAAATTTGTTGGCCGACCGTTTTCGCGTCATTAAACAACAACCGATTTTTGTGGTCGATGTGTTGCTTGGCGGTGATGGCAACCCCATTGATATTGAAAACTATCCGCTGGTCGATTATCAGATTGACCAAGGCGTGATGAAGTGCAGTTACAGTTTTTGGACTTTTGTTAAAGTTTAAACCATTTGACAGTGCGGGGCTAAAGCACCCGCCTAAAAATAAATCACAATAATTAATAACGACCAGAAGGCGTTTTGATGGATACTCAACAATATGACATTATTTTGATTGGGGCCAGCCCGGTCATGTGCTTACATGCCGCATCATTGGCAAGGCATCACAAGGTTTTGTTGGTCGACAGGCGCGACTCAGTCGGCGGGGTTTGGCAAAGTGGCGATTTTGACGGCCACACTTTCTCATGCATGGTACCGCATATTCTCGAACCGCATCCTGGTTTGTACGACTTTCTCGAAAGCCACCTTGGGCTTGAAATGGAAGATGTTTTAGAAGAAAGCTGTGTAGCCTTTACCGAGGATTTGTTTGGCCAAAAGCTTCACCCTTATTCGTGCTATTACCTGCACCGGGTGAGTTCCCCTGCCCTGTTTGAGCAAGTTAAACAAGCCACGCAGCAAGGCATGACTTATCAAACGTTTGTTGATCACGTCAATACAAACAATCCGATGCTGGCGCCGCATTATCGCCCAACCGACAATTCAGCCATTGGCGTTAAATTTATGAAAGGCGGCACCAGTACTTTCAGGCAGGCACTGACAGACAAATTGGCCCAGTCGGGTTGTGATGTGCTGCTCGAAAAAAATGTCGACAACCTCAAGATATTACCTGATTCTGTCACGCTCGAATTAGACGATGGCAACAGCATCAGTGCCAAACAGGTTTATTTGGCTCAGCACTGTATTCCTGACAAAGTCACCATTGGCCACCTTCAACCATTTGAATTTATAAAGACCACGCAACACCATAACAGCACCTTGCAATTAAAAGTCAGGGCTTCATTTTGCCACCGCTTTTTTTACGCCTATTTCCCTATCTCGACCAGTATTTACATTGTCTCGCGCATGGACTTTTATGTGGAAGAAGTGGAGCCGGGCATCATTTATTTGGCCATCACACTCAAAGGTCATGCCAGTCATTTAGCGCCTGAGTTTCTCGATTCGTTGGTGCAACAGCTGGTGACCGTTGGACTAATGAGCGAAGATGCGCAAATTGTCACCCATCAATATGTCGAAGAAATACGCTCGCGCATTGGCATGGACGATATGGTGAATCTGGGTCTGGTCAGTGACGGCAAAGTGAGGGTCATTGATATGACCCTCACCGGCGGATTGGGCCGAGCCATTTATGACAATATGATATCGTTTTTGTAAATGGGCGACCCTCAACCTCGACGATGACTTTAGTGCCGCGCCATGTAATCCAAGGTAGACTGCAACAAAGTCTGCACGCCTACCTGCATTGCCGACTCTTCAATATCAAAGTACGGCGAGTGGTTACTCGGCGCAGTTTTGGCATTTACACCTTTGGGCGTGACACCAACAAAGTAATAAAAGCCGGGGATTTCGTTGGCAAAATAAGCAAAATCTTCGGCGCCAGTCACCAAGTCTGATTCAATTAAATTGGCATCCCCAACCACCTTCAGCAACGATGGCAGCGTGGCTTTGACCAATGCGGGGTCGTTAACCATCACCGGATAACCCAGATTGATGGTCACATCAGCCTCGGCACCTGCCGCCAGCGCCACATGTTTGGCTGTGTGTTTTATTTTTTGGTGGATTTGAGCGCGAATGCCCATGTCGAAATTGCGGATGGTACCCACCAGCTTTACGCTGTCGGGAATAATATTATTGCGAACCCCGCCCTCAACTATCCCAAAAGAAATAATAGACGGTGCTTTGGTGACATCAACCTGTCGGCTGGCAATGGTTTGCACGGCCATTATGGTTTGCGCGGCGACCACAATTGGGTCTACCCCACCCCAAGGTCGTGAGCCGTGGGTTTGCTTGCCTTTGATCACAATTTCAAACACATCGGCACTGGCCATAGCCGGGCCACTGCGATAAGCCACCGTGCCAGTATTAAGCGCCGACCACACATGCAGGCCATACACCACATCAGGTTTGTGTTTTTCGAACAAACCTTCTTTAAGCATCAACTCAGCACCGCCAACTTCACCCGCAGGCAAACCTTCTTCGGCGGGCTGAAAGATAAACAACACGTTACCAGCCAAGTCATTTTTTATGTCGCTCAATGATTTGGCGACCCCCAGCAATATCGCCATATGGGCATCGTGACCGCAGGCGTGCATCACCCCCACATCTTTACCGCGATACTTGCCCTGGGTTTTTGAGGCAAACGGTAAATCGGTTTGCTCGACCACAGGCAAGCCATCCATATCGGCTCTAAGGGCGACGGTCGGTCCAGGTTTTGAGCCTTGCAAAAAGCCGGTCAAACCCGCCCCCGCGATGCCAGTTTCAACTTTAATGCCCATGTCTTCAAGGGCTTTGGCAACGGTTTTACCGGTATTGAATTCTTCGTTGCTTAGCTCAGGGTGCTGATGAAAATGACGTCGCCATTTGACGACTTGAGGTTGCACGTTTTTAGCCAAGTTCTCGCTAGCAGAAGCACTAAGAGAAGCACTTTCAGTAGCGGCGATTGACGGGCCAGACAATAATAAACAGCTAGCAAGCAGGACTGACAAGCGTTTCATGAGGATCCTTTTTTATTTTTGGTCGCAATTGGGTGCCATCTTACCTTAACTTCGATATCCAAGGTAGATAATGGCTTTGAATTATGCCAACATCAATCAAAACAGATTAACCCAACCAAAGAGCAACGTATCATGGGATCTCATCAATTACCCCTTGCACATCAGCTAGTTGAAGTCGTACAGACGATACAAGACAAAACCTATCACCTGCTGCCGGGTGCCCATCGAACTCTGCACCACTATTATGAAAACCACTGCCAATACGCGGCGTTAAACCAAGCCAGTCGGCAAAGTTTTGAACGAGGCTCCTCTTGCGAAGGTATAAGTGATGTAGAGGTTAGCGATTTCAAACAAGCTGGGCAGCAAAAACTCAAACAGGCTATTCCCAGCGAAATGTGCAGCCGCATTGTCGCTCAGGCTGCCACTGCAAAAGAGGCAGTGTACCATCCAGACTTTATCAACAGTATATTGCCCATCATTTTATCTGAAGCGGTCGACACTCAAATCAGTGGTTACTTTGGCAGTGAATATACGCTAGCGTGGTTCACCTATCTTGAAAGTGAACCCCAATCAGAAGCGGATTTAGCACGCTGGCAATGTGACCTAGGTCCGCAGCAACAGCTAACGATGCAGATTTATCTCAACAGCCAAGATGAACACGACGGCAATACCCACTTTTTAGATATTGATACCACAGAGCAGCTTAAACAAGCGGGTTATATCTTTAGCGACCCCGAGTTAAACCCGCAAGATATTGGCCCTTTGTGTCAGGCTAATGGCATCACCTTAAACCCCAATAGTCACCGTGCAATTCAGGCGGGTGACGCATTGCTGTTTAACGCCAACCAAATAGCCTACGCCAGTCAAGCGCCAACACTGGCCAAGCAGCATGTTTTGCAGATGTGTTTTATTCCCTCGCCTTATCACTGGAAATTTTGCAAAAATTCGGTGTTGATCACCCAAACCAGCGCGATTGATTATGTTAACGAGGCCAAAAAACTGTTGGCTTATGCCAATAAAAAACCCGGTGAAACGACCAATTTGGTGACTATTCCAAGCGATGGCAGCATTGGCTCGCCAGAACAAATGAAGTTGTGGATAAACAGTATTTTCCCAAACAACCCTTTTGCTGATTTTATGTTTGAGCGGTTAATAGAAGCCGATCCTAACCTTGAACAGCTGAACACCACCGATGCCTTGCTCGAAACCTTGCGCCAATCTTTTCAGGGCAGCATCGATTGGGTTGGTGGCGTAGACAGCGAAAACGTTTACAACCTTTCGCAACTGGCCGCTTATGAAGAAGCTTTTAAAGACAGCCTCGACCGCCACGATCAGGCCACCAAACCGTCAAAAACCGGCATGTACTGGCCCAGCCCAGACCACGCCAGCCACCCGGGCAACAAATATCAATCTCAGCCTTATGTGCGAAAATATCCGATCATGGATGCCGACACACCTATCGGTTCGGCGGGCAGTTGTTTCGCCCAAGAGATAGCCAAGGTCTTTCAAGAAACCGGTCACAACTACATTGTCACCGAAAGAAATGACAACCCCCATTCGGGCATGTTTGTCGACAATTATCAAGCGGGAGACAAATACGCCATCTCGTGCGCCAACTACGGTATCATCTTCAACACCCCCAGCTTCAGGCAATTGGCCGAGCGGGCTTTTGGCGTAAAAGCCACCGAAAAGATGCTGTTTCAACAAGCCGATGGCAGCTGGATTGACCCCTACCGAGAAAACGTATTGTTCATGACCCATGAAGCTTATGTGAATGATTATGAACAACATTTAAAAGCCACTAGAGCCGCGTTAGAACAATCAAAAGTGTTTATTATCACCTTGGGATTAAATGAATGCTGGCAGTTTAGAGATGGCTCGGTCATGTCACGAATGCCGCGTCAAAACATCTACCCGCTGGTGACCCACAAGACCTTGACGGTGCAAGAAAACGTCGACAATATTCAAACCTTTTTTGACATTGTTAAACAACATAATCCAGAGTTAAAACTGATCATTAGCGTTTCACCAGTGCCGTTCATGGCCACTGGGCGTTCTAATGAATACCATGTGATAGCAGCCAATACTCATTCTAAATCAGTGCTAAGAGTCGCGGCTGATGAGCTAGTGAAAAACAACGAAGATATGTATTATTTACCGAGTTACGAAATGGTCACCGAGTGTATTGAAGACCCTTGGGCGGAAGATCACCGGCATGTCAAAAAATCGACAGTGCAGCGAGTGGTGCAGATGTTTCGGGAGATTTTTATTAAGGATTGAATAATGTATTTCGCCGCCACCGCGACAATTGGATATACCTCATACGGAGGATGGGTCGCTTACATGGATGTAAGTGAGGCGGTTGCGCCGGGAGCTGGCAACCTTTAGGCGAGGTACGAGCCGTAACCCATCGGTGAGATTTAACACACCATAGGCCGTGGATGGAACCAATCGAAATACATCACAAACGGTGAATCGGACACATATAATTTAGAGGTGACCGACAAGTAACCGATGGGTTACGGCTTGCTTCGCTGCGCCTAAAGACAATATGCTCCTGCATTGCCACCTTACCCTATGTCCATATAGGGCAACCCATCCTCCATATGAGATCGAAACAAGGTCTTTTGCAGCCCAAAAAACTCAAAAGCAAAGAACAGCAACCAACTCCCCACCGAATCCCTGTTTAAAGTGGCTAATCGTCAAATCTTTGTCAGCGGGCAAGTGCCCATCAGGTTTAGCAATCTGACCAAAATGCGCATCACCCATGATCATTTGCGTACAGCCCATGGCCTTGGCTTGCAAAATACCCCGCCACACCAGCGCGTGCGAAATAGATTTATCAAACAAGTCTCGGGCGTAGGCCCCTACTCCGTAATAACAGGTGTGTTGGTTGTAAACAAACAACCCAGTGGCGACCAATCGCTCTTCAAGGTAACCATAAATCGCAAACCCCTCGCCTTGTTCAATCATTTGTTGTTGCAGTGCCCAAGAATTGGTAGATCGGGTTTCTTTGCCTGCCACTTCAATGTGCAACTGGCGAAAAGCTTCTATCTCGTTGGGTTTTACATTGTCTGCCGTCAATAATCGATAGCTCATATTCGCCTCGCCCCAGCGAACATTGGCGCGATAGATTTTTCGCATACCAGGCAGCAATTCTTCTTCAGGCCACGTCAAATCAATGACTTGTTGATATTGCGTTGAAGGTAAGGCACCTTTACTTAACAACCGGCGACAAAAAGCTGACACTTGTCCGCTGAGCGGTTCTTCATATCGAATAACCGCTTGATGGTCGTTAGTTATTTTATCCAGCTGCTTGAACGCCACTTTCAACGCGCCTCTTTGCTGCGTGATAGTCAACCCCGGTTGCCACACCAGTTTTAACGGCAAACCAAAATAATCACATACGCCATTAACTGGTTTTGACACCAGCACCAGCAATAAACCCGCTTTGCCCAATTCGATGATAAAAGACAGGTCATCATCCCCACGCCCAAAGTAATCGCGGTAATATTCAACATTGATTGGCTGGTAAAAGGGAGAAATATCAGAGGTTTGTTGCAACAAGCTTTGTTTATAAGGATTAAATTCTACGTGGTTGATATCAATAATTTTCATTTAACAATAATCCCTTAAGTTTTGCAGGCTGGATGTTCAACCAACGCGTCCTTTTGCGTTGGTTGAACATCCAGACTCATATAAAAGCACCCGCCAGCGGAGCCAGGGTGATTTTATCAGTCCATGCCCTCTTTAAGCAGCCCCATCAAGTAACATTCCTGATCATCGACTTCATCAAGTACTCTTTGATACTTGGCTTTGGCCTTTTCCATATAAACATTAAACAGTTTAATGGCTTTCATCATGGTTTCTACGGTTTTCTTTTCATCTTCGAATCCCCACAAAATCATTCTAAATACCGAATGAATGTAGGTGATTGAACCTTCCATCAAAAAGTACAAATGACGATATTTGGTGTTGGAGTATGAAAATAAATACCTGACTTGATACATCAAAGCTTTAGCGATTTCTGAGCGGGATTTAAAATCTTTGTCGAGGAATTTAACCAGTTCATCACAAATCTCGTCAAACTTGTCGATGGCCAGCCAATCGATATAATCCTTTTCAGCAAATTTTCTTTCCATAAACTGTGATGACTTAAGATACTCCACCACCTCATTTTTATCCGGCAAATTACCCATCAACAACAAGTCTTCAACCGGCAATGGGTCGGCATGTTCAATTTTGACGCCATCTGAACAGTTATAAACGCTTCTTTTAGGATAGAGCTTCAGCAGGTGCTCCATGTA
>JABSOG010000709.1 GCA_013216025.1 Algicola sp.
GTTTGATCATCACCAGCACTGACCGCTGGGGCCAGATTGGCGGTAGGAAACCAACTTTCAACGTCTTCGCTTGGCGTGTCATTTTCGACATAATCCAAGGTGGTTGCCAGCCATTGTTCTAATTGCGCGCCGTTTTGCAAAAATTCACGGATGGTGCTCAGCGGCACTATCGACTCATCTTCATTGATAAAAGGCTCAGCTGCCAAATCAAAACCCAGCGCGGCGCTGAGCGTTTCGACCCACAGGGTTTTATCGCCAGTTTCGAGCGTGCCCTGTTGGTCGGCATATCGTTTGATCAAAGTCGACAGCGGTGTGGCGTGGCAAGACAAGCGTTCTGCGGTCAGGCAAATAGAGTTTAAAGTGCCAACAAACGGCTGACCATTGAGCGTGCCGCCAGTGATTGACAACACATAACGCGGTGGCAGCGATTGCTGTTGGGCGAGCACATAACGGCCATTTTCATCGGTTTGAGTTTCTAAAATCAACGACTGGTCGGCCACATTGAGTAATTGCACTGTAGCGTTGCTCAGTACATCGTCTACTACCAACCCGGTAATAATCGGCCTGACCTCGATGTCGACCTCACTTTGCACCGATTCGCCTTCGTTGTCGGTGACCGTTAAAGCAAAACTAAAGGTCGCACTAGCTTCATTATTCGGGGTAGTGAAGCGGGGCGTCAGGCTGGTATTGTCAGTAAGCATCACCGACTCACCGGCAGTTTGAGTCCATAAAATGCTGTCAAGCGAACCGTCATTATCGGTTGCTGTGCCTGTCAGTTGCACCAACGAACCCTCATTCACTATTTGCGTGCTGCCCGCATCAACTACCGGGGCCGAGTTTACAGGGTTTACGGTGATCTCAACCGTGTCGGTGGCACTGTCGCCATCGTCATCAGTTGCTTGGGCTTGAAAAGTGAATGACTGCGGTCCGTCTTGAGCCAGCACGGTGGGGGCCGTAAACGTAGCATTGGCACTGTCGCTGCCAGACAAAGTCACGGTATTACCTGCGGTTTGTGTCCATTGGTAGGCGGCTATTGAACCGTCACTGTCTGAAGCATTGGCGGTGAGGGAAACCAGCGTTTGCTCATCAATACTTTGGCTGCTACCAGCACTAACAGTCGGTGGGTTATTGACTGTCGGTGTTGGAGTCGGCGTAGGGGTAGTGGTCGAATCGCCACCTCCTCCTCCTCCTCCACCGCCGCAAGCGGTAATACCAATACATAACGTGCTTATTGCCAACAATTGGCTGATCAATTTTATTTTATTCACGGGGGGCCTGTTTATTGCTTTATCTGTTGTTAAGCGTAGCAAAATAATGTGCAAACAATACGCACGCAAAGTAAAGCCTACGTAAAGAGTGGGGCAGCTCTACAGTTATCGTAATATGCTACTGAGTCGAAAACAACTGCTTAAGTAAATAGGTGGTTTGTTTGGCGGGGTCTTTTCGAATGGCGGCTTCTTCTTTGTCAAAGTAGAGAGGATTAAAGTAGCGTGCATTCGATGCACGACAAAAGTCATTTAATAATGCACGCTACAAATTGTCTAAACGTGCACGGTAAAAACAATCTGTCTCTTTAGTTCAACACGTAACCATCTCGATTAGGACCAGCACAAAGGTTACTGCGAAAGGTTTTTGCGGTTTTGCGAGTTGTTTTGGCATTCTCTGTCTGTTGTTGTTGTTGTTTGGTCTTTTTCATTTTGCTTTTCCTATTTTTTTTGTGTTTAGAGCGGTTTAGGTCGGCGATGTTTTAAGCCGCACATTAACCGTTTAACCGTTAAATCGTTTCATCAGTGGGTTATACCACTGTTAAATCCAAAACGGCTTGTACTCTTGACCCAGCACAAAGACCACTGCGGATTTTTGAGCGGGTGTTTGTTTTTGTGGGTTTAACATGATTTTTTATCTGGCTTATTACTTTCATCGTTTTTTTCCTGTCGTGAGCTTCCTGTCTTAATTGAGGACATTATTACCATCGAGTGAAGATTTTACCTGAATTCTTTCTAGTTTCTTTCTGAACAGGTCTAAAGTAGGCGGTTTGGTCTATCGAGATATTGTAGGCAAACTTGATATCCGTTATGGGTTTGTGCATACAATGGGGCAACGAAGTGACTCATACAAAATTTTGGCAACACCATGAACATCCCAATCGAAAACGGCCAACTCACTTACTTCCCGGACTTCTTAACCGCGCCAGCCCAGTTGCGCTGTTTCGAGCTGTTATCTCAAACTTTGGCCTGGAAACAAGATGAAATAAACATTTTCGGCAAGCGAGTACCTATCCCGCGCCTACAAGCTTGGTATGGCGACCCCGAAGCTTTATACACTTATTCTGGCATTCAAATGCAACCCAGCCCATGGACCGACGAATTGTTGCAGCTCAAAGAACATGTTGAGCTGACCAGCAATTGCCATTTCAATAGCATGTTGGCCAATTTGTATCGCGATGGCATGGATAAAGTGGGTTATCACGCCGATGACGAACCTGAACTGGGCGAGCAACCCATTATTGCTTCGTTAAGCTTGGGCTGCACTCGTAAGTTCACGCTTAAGCACAATCAAACGGACGAAAAAGTATCGATTGATTTGACCGGTGGCAGTTTGCTTATCATGGCAGGAGATACCCAGCAGTATTACAAACATGCACTAATGCAGCAAAAAAAAGTGGTTGGCGGACGAATCAACCTGACCTTTAGATATACGTACCCTGTAAAATCCCCCGCGAGCAATGTGTCTAACGCCAATGGTTTAAGGTAGGCGGGGGCTTTTATTAAATTTTAAAGACTAAACTGACACAACAAGGTGCAAGCAACTAAGCTGACCTCTACAGGACAAAATAACCGATCACATCTATGACAGGCTGTGATAAAATCGCCGCATTATTTACCAGACAAACGTTACCACAAAGCCATGACAGTACAATCGACCATCGAAAACAAACTCAACGAAGCTTTTGCCCCCAGCCATTTGGATGTCGTCAACGAAAGCAACAACCACAACGTGCCAGCCGGTTCCGAATCTCATTTTAAAGTCACTATTGTCAGCGAAGTCTTTGACGGCAAACGTTTGTTGCAACGTCACCGTGCGGTCAACAAAACCTTGAGCGATGAGCTGGCCAACGACATTCATGCTTTGGCGATGCACACATACACCCAAGCTGAGTGGGTTGAACACAACCAAACGTCACCTGATTCTCCCGATTGCCTGGGTGGTTCCAAATAAATGCAGGTGCGGCTCTAAGTCATTAGTCGAGTTCTTCTTTCTTTAACGCTAATAATAACAAGGAAAAGCGCATGTCGTTACAGGGTTTATCCAAAGTAAAGACGGCTATTGATGCGTTCATCAATAGCCTTGGCCAGTTAATCTCGTGGTTTACCCTGCTGATGGTTTTTGTGATGACGCTGGTGGTGGTGTTACGCTACGGCTTTAATATCGGCTGGATTGCCATGCAGGAGTCGGTGGTTTATATGCACGCTTTTTTGTTTATGCTCGGCGCGGCTTATACCCTTAACAAAGATGAACACGTTAGGGTCGATATTTTCTATCAACGTTTTAGCGCCAAAAATAAGGCGTGGGTCGATTTGATTGGCACCGTTTTTATACTCTTCCCAGTGTGTGGTTTCATTTTTTATTATAGCTTTGGTTATGTAATGTCGTCGTGGCGCTTGCTCGAAACGTCAGCTGAGGCTGGTGGTATTCCCGCTGTTTTTGTCCTTAAAACCTTGTTGTTGGTGATGCCAACCTTGATGGTTTTACAGGGTATCGCAACGTTGATTGCGCAAATACTGACCATTGCCGACAAAGAGGAGGCACTCTAATGGAATATGCTTCTTTAATTATGTTTGTCGCGGTGTGTGGCGTGTTGATGATGGGTTATCCGGTGGCTTTGTCGCTGGCTGGTACTGCGCTGGCCTTTGCGGGTTTAGGGATGATGACCGGCACTTTTGATTCTACCTTTTTGAATGCTTTACCGGCTCGTTTATACGGCACCATGACTAATCAAACGCTGATGGCGGTGCCGCTATTTGTATTTATGGGCATTATGCTCGAAAAGTCTAAAATAGCCGAAAACCTGCTAGATGCGATGTCGCTGATCTTTGGTCGCTTTCATGCCGGGCTTGGCATTTCGGTCATTCTGGTGGGTGCGTTACTCGCCGCCAGCACCGGCATTGTCGGCGCAACTGTCGTGACTATGGGCCTGATGAGCCTGCCAACCATGTTAAAGCGTGGTTACAACAAACAATATGCCACCGGTGTTATCGCCGCGACTGGCACTTTGGGTCAAATCATTCCGCCTTCAATTGCGTTGGTTTTGTTGGGTGATGTATTGTCGACGGCTTATCAGCAAGCCCAGTTGAAAATGGGCAACTTTGCGCCGGATGCGGTCTCGGTTGGCGACTTGTTTGCAGGCGCAATGATCCCCGGGTTGTTGTTGGTTTGCTTGTACATTCTTTACACCATCGTGATGGGTTTGCTCAAACCCGATGAAGCGCCCAAGGTCAGCAGAGACGATTTAGAAAACTTTGCTCATGATCAATCCACTTCTTATATATTGCTGACGGCACTGGTGCCGCCATTGTTGTTGATCACTGTTGTACTGGGCTCTATTTTATTTGGTTTTGCCACCCCAACCGAGGCCTCGGGTGTAGGG
>JABSOG010000710.1 GCA_013216025.1 Algicola sp.
GGCCGAGCCCCAGGGAGGGGTTCATGCGTGTCTGCTCATTGAGTCCCGGACTTTACGGCTTAGAACCTTGGTCTCGTGCTCAACCCTGTTTGTATACGCCGCAACACGGCGTATACCCCAAACACCAAACCCCAGACGCAAAAAAACCAGCTAATCAGCTGGTTTTTTAAAGTGGTGCCGAGAGGGGGACTTGAACCCCCACGCCCTTTCGAGCACTACCCCCTCAAGGTAGCGTGTCTACCAATTTCACCATCTCGGCATAATCTTTTTTTAAAGACTTACTTGTCGCCTTTATCTTCAGTCTTTTTGTCTTCAACGGCAGCTTGTGTCGCTGGCACATCACCAGATGGGATATCTGACGATGGTATATCAGAAGCTGGCACATCAGATGCTGGCACGTCTTCAGCTTGAGGCTGCTTATCAGAAACCTCAGTACCTGGAGTTGACAAATCACTCCACTCATCCGTTTGCTTGACCTGTTGAGCAGTCAAGTTACCGAGCATGATACTAATGATGAAAAAACCAGTCGCCAATGTTGTGGTACTTTTGGTCAGGAAATTACCTGAGCCGCTCGCACCAAACAACGTATTAGATGACCCCGCTCCGAAGGATGCGCCCATGTCGGCACCTTTACCTTGTTGGATCAAAATCAAAAAAATCAAGAATAAGGCTATCAGCAAATAAACAATTAACAGTATTTCGTACATTTAGGTGTTTCCTATACACTTCGGCCGATGGCCAAAAACTCTTCAACTTTTAAGCTGGCGCCACCAACCAAACCACCGTCGATATCAGCCTGAGCAAACAAATCTTTGGCGTTGCCCGCGTTGACACTGCCACCATAAAGGATGGGTAACGTGTCTGCAACCTGTTGATCTTCAGATGCAACCTGTTGACGAATAAAGCGATGAACCTGTTGTGCCATCTCAGCCGTAGCAGTTTTGCCCGTGCCAATCGCCCAAACGGGTTCATATGCGATGACAGCATCGATAAAAGCCTTAACACCCACTTTATCCATTACTGCTTTAACCTGAGCACCGATAACGGCTTCGGTTTCATCGTTGTTACGTTGTTCTTCGGTTTCACCGACACATAATATCGGATGAACACCATTTTTTACTGCCAGCGCGAATTTTTCTGCGATTATTTCATTACTTTCGCCAAATATCGCACGTCGTTCTGAATGCCCTAAAATGACGTATTTGACATCAAATGCACTGAGCATCGATGCAGATACTTCACCGGTAAAGGCGCCGCTGGTATATTGCGACATATTCTGCGCCCCAATACTAAATTTCACCTTGCTTGCACTAAGCGAACCAAGATAGGGATATGCAGGACATACCACCATTTCAGCGGTTGTATCAGTCAATCCATTCAGCGCTGCCGACATCTTGCCGATCAACGTCAAGTCTCCATTTAACTTCCAGTTGGCGACCACTAACCGACGACGAACAGACATATCAGCACCCTGTATTTATTGAGGCCGAGATATTAACGGACTCGACCCCAAGTTACAAGCCGCAAGAGCGACTTTTTACGAAAAGCTTTCAACTTTATCCGCAATTTGTTGAGCGGCCGCCTCAACAATGGCACTATCCTTGCCTTCGACCATAACCCGGATCACCGGTTCAGTGCCCGATTTACGAATTAATACCCTGCCCTCGTCCGCCAATTGCTCGCTAACTTTGTCAATTTCGGCTTGCACTTCATCGTGCTCCAACGGATCATTGTCTTTTTTATAACGCACGTTAATCAATCGCTGTGGATACTTGGTCATGCCTTTACGAAGTTCAAACAAAGTCATTTCGCTGGTAACCAAGGCCGTCAAAACCTGTAATCCGGCAATGATCCCGTCTCCGGTAGACGCATGGCTAAGGTTAAGCACATGGCCCGAGTTCTCACCGCCTATTTCCCAGCCTCTTTCGAGCAACATCGACATAACATAACGGTCACCTACATTGGCTCTGGCAAACGGTATACCCAGTTTTTGTAACGCCACTTCAAGACCCAGATTGCTCATCAACGTACCGACAACACCGCCTTTAAGGCGACCGTTTTTTAGCGCATCTCGGGCTATCATATAAACAATTTCGTCCCCATCAACCAAATAACCAGTATGATCGACCATCATAATGCGGTCGCCATCGCCATCAAGAGCGATACCAAAATCAGCCTTAAGGTCTAGCACGGCTTTACGCATAAAATCAGTGCTGGTTGCACCGCAGCCATCGTTGATATTAAGCCCATCAGGCTCAACTGCAATTTCATAAACCTGGGCACCCAGCTCTCTGAAGACGTTAGGGGCAATGTGGTAGGTTGCACCATTGGCGCAATCGAGCACAATTTTGAACCCTTTAAGTGACAGGTGTCTGGGGAAGCGACTTTTGCAAAATTCGATATAACGGCCAGCGGCATCTGTGATTCGGGTTGCCTTGCCCAATTTATCTGATTCGACACACGTCATAGGCACGTCGATTTTAGCCTCAATCGCCAGCTCTACTTCATCGCTGAGCTTTTGCCCTTCAGATGAAAAGAACTTGATGCCATTGTCGTAATACGGGTTGTGAGAGGCACTGATCACAATACCCGCTTCAGCCCTAAATGTGTTGGGCAGGTAAGCCACTGCCGGTGTTGGCATGGGGCCGAGTAAATCGACATCAATGCCCGCCGCAATCAAACCGGATTCGAGCGCGGTTTCAAGCATATAGCCAGAAATACGCGTGTCTTTGCCAATCATCACTTTTTTAGTGCCGACCTTGGACAAAACCCGGCCCGCAGCCCAGCCCAGTTTTAACACAAATTCAGGGGTGATTGGATGTTCGCCGACCAATCCCCTGATCCCGTCGGTGCCAAAATATTTACGTTTGCTCACTTAAATCACTCCGCTGTTATTTTTTGTTGCGCTGACTATTTTGATAGCTTCAAAAGTTTCTTTTACATCGTGCACTCTGATCACATTCGCGCCTTTCATCAAGGCGATCACAGCACAGCTGACACTGCCAACCAGTCGCTCTTCGACACGGTTGTTGAGCAGGTTGCCAATCATTGACTTGCGGGACATACCCGCCAGCAAGGGATAACCCAAGCTATGAAATTCGTCCAGCCGATTCAATAACTGGTAGTTCTGTTCGAGCGTTTTGCCAAAACCAAAACCCGGGTCGAGACAAATATGCTCCGGTTTAATGCCCCCCTGCACGCACAGAGCAATGCGCTGGACAAAAAATGCCTTAATATCATCGACTACATCGGTATAGCTGGGGTTAGCCTGCATAGTCCGCGGAACGCCGCGCATATGCATCAGGCAGACTGGCACATTCAATTTAGCTACAGTGTCAACACAACCGGGCTCAGATAGGGCTTTAACATCGTTGACCATGTGAGCACCAGCCACAATGGCCTCCTTCATCACGGTGGCTTTGCTGGTGGCGATTGACATCAAGCAATCAAAGCGTTGTTTGAGCGCTTCAATGACAGGTATGACACGGTCAAGCTCTTGCGCTTCATTAACCGCCTCAGCACCAGGGCGCGTGCTTTCACCACCGATATCGATGATTTCGGCCCCCTCAAGCAGCATTTGCTCTGCCTGACGTACGGCATTATCGATTTGACTGAAGTGACCACCATCTGAAAAAGAATCTGGGGTGACATTTAAAATACCCATGACTTTGGCACAAAGGTTGGGGTCTGTCGGTTTGAAGTAACCGTGAATATTGTTGGTTTTGCTCATGTTTTTTTGACTGTTGAGGTTTTGTCTACGATTGTGGTTTTGTCTGCCATGGAGATTTCGTCTATAATTTAGGTTTTATCTAAACAGCAAAAAACCCGACTTAACGGGTTTTTTGCGACAACTAATCAAAAGCGCGTCAAATCCTACGCATTAATGCACAGATTCGTTAGAAGCGCCATCATCCGGCGCTTCGCCTTTGTCTGCATCTTCGTCTTTATCTTTTTTGCTTGATGCCTTTTTATCGTCATCATCATTGTTCCAACCTTTCGGGTCCCTGACCGGCTTACCCGCCATCAAGTCATCAATCTGCAGGGCATCAATGGTTTCGTACTTCATCAACGCATCTTTCATGGTATGCAGTACTTCGATGTGTTCTTTGAGCAGTACTTCGGCACGGTTGTAGTTTTTATCTATTATCGCTTTGATCTCTTCATCAATGAGCTTCGCTGTTGCCGAAGACATAAGAGACGCTTTGGCCATAGAACGGCCCAAAAAGACTTCGCCTTCTTCCTCGGCATACATCATTGGGCCGAGCTTATCAGACAAGCCCCATTGAGTGACCATTGAGCGGGCAATCGACGTGGCCCGTTCAATATCGTTAGACGCACCTGTACTGACCAAATCATCACCGTAAATCACAGCCTCGGCAATACGACCGCCATAGAGGCTAGAGATATTGCTTTCTAAATGTTGCTTCGAATGACTATAACGGTCTTGCTCAGGCAAATACATGGTCACGCCCAAAGCACGGCCACGAGGAATAATAGACACTTTGTAAACAGGATCGTGATCTGGCACCAACCGTCCGATGATGGCGAGTATCAAGCGAATGGGACAACCCCTGTCACGTTTTCTTTCCCTCCTGCAGACCAAGAAGCAAGCTTGAAAAATAACCCTTGTTACTCCGACCAAGATG
>JABSOG010000711.1 GCA_013216025.1 Algicola sp.
ATTCTTTCGAAGAGTGAAAAACCAGATCACGATGTTGATTATTTATTTGGCCAAGTGTCTATCGACCGGCCTTTTGTTGATTGGAGCGGTAACTGTGGCAACTTGTCGGCGGCTGTTGGTTCGTTTGCCATCAGCAGTGGTTTGGTTGATGCCGACCGAATTCCTGAAAACGGCATTGCCGTTGTTCGTATTTGGCAGGCCAATATCAAAAAAACCATTATCGCCAATGTGCCCATCACCAACGGTGAAGTGCAAGAAACCGGTGACTTTGAACTTGATGGGGTGACATTTGCGGCGGCAGAAGTTGAGGTTGCTTTCATGAATCCAGCAGATGGAGAAGGGGCGATGTTTCCTACCGGCAATTTGGTGGATGATTTGGAAGTGCCCGGCGTTGGTACGTTCAAAGCGACCATGATCAATGCTGGTATTCCGACCATCTTTCTCAATGCCGAAGATATTGGTTACAACGGCACTGAGTTGCAAGATGCCATCAACAATGATGACAAAGCTTTGGCGATGTTCGAAACCATTCGGGCACATGGTGCGATTCGAATGGGATTGATCAACAACGTTGAAGAAGCAGCGAGCAGGCAGCACACGCCAAAAGTGGCGTTTGTAGCTAAACCGGCTGAGTACGTTTCATCAAGTGGTAAACTCATTGGCACCGGCGATGTCGAATTGCTGGTTCGTGCACTGTCTATGGGCAAGTTGCATCACGCCATGATGGGCACTGCAGCTGTTGCTATTGGCACCGCTGCTGCGGTTCCCGGAACGCTGGTCAACCTTACCGCTGGTGGCGGTGAGCGTAGTGCGGTGACCTTCGGCCACCCCTCCGGCACGCTTAAAGTGGGTGCCGAGGCTACGCTTCTTGAAGGTGCAGGAGGCGGACAGTGGACTGTGACTCAAGCGGTCATGAGTCGTAGTGCTCGTGTGCTGATGGAAGGCTGGGTGCGCATTCCGGGCGATGCTTTTTAGGAAATGCCTGCCTTCTCCAACGAAAATCTATGAAATTAATTTGTGTTATTTATCAATGGCTTGTTTGGTTGTAGTGGGGAACGCTGAGCAAGGCCTGTCCGTGGTTGTTGCCCTGTTAAAGTACCTGATATGGCGTTGATCTATGGTCAATTGAGGTCTAATCTAGGGTTATATGTTTTTTTCGGGAGAAATTGATTATCACTGAACAGGCCAAACCAGCACCAGCGAAACCGCACAGTTATTTTGAGCTGCTGCCAGGCAAGCCAATTGATTTGCAAATCAACCAACCAACACTGGTGCGCGCAAAGCTTAAATTGCTGGGTTACGAAACCGGAAAGTTCGTCATGCTCAAGTATCCCGAGGGGCGTGTAGACAAAGCCATTAGTGATGTGTTGATAGAAGGTGCGATTGTTATTGTGCGCTATATCCTCGAAGGTGACAAAGGCGAATGTTGCGCTTTTAGGGCTGTGGTTAAACACATCAGCGAAGCCCCCGGCAAATATATTTACCTAACTTATCCGGTGCATATCGAAAACCGTCAGTTAAGGCTGCATCAACGGGTATCGGTGCACATACCGGCTCAAATCACCGTTGGCACCACCAAAATTCAGGGCATTGTTAATGACGTATCTGAAAATGGGTGTGGTTTTGTGTTCAAAGCCAAAAATGATCAAGCTAATGTGAAAAAGTGTCATTTGACCGTAACCATCAGCAGCCCCGGCGGCGAACCGGTCGATATTCCGGCCGAAGTTTGCAACAGCCGTAACGAAAGGAAAAAAGTTAGCGTTGGTATTAAGTTTACAGATGCCACAGAGCAGGTCGAAGCGTTGATGGAGCAATTGTTCATTCACACTGATATTATGTAACTTAATTCGAGTAAATAGGAGGTATTATCAATGAATGAAGAGCAAGACCGCGAGATTGATATTCCGGCAAAAGTAGCGGCTATTCTCGCTTGTTTGCCCGGACAAATGCGCCGTTCATTGCTTGCCGATTTGCCCGAAGATATCGCTAATGCACTGCTCCTTCGGTTACAACACCTACCTCTTGGTACCATTGCGGTTATCGCTTGTTTTGATGATTTAATTCATGCTGATGACAGTGAAATACGACGCCTTTTGCGCGAATTTAACCTCGATACTCTGTGCTGTGCATTGATTGGCGCAGGCGACGACTTGAGACAACGTTTTTTTGACAATATGACCACCAGTGTCGCTGTGGTATTGGCCGAAGACATCACTTATTTTAGCGATCAAACCGGTCGTCAATTGATAGAGTCGTCGCAAAACGAACTGCTCGAACAAGCCAATGCCGGACAGATGGACAAATTGGTGGTTAACGGTATTAGTGAGGTGATGCAGCAATTGCATATCGTTAGTGAAAAAACCATGGCATTGGTGATCGCCAATTGCACCGACGAACTGGCCGCTGCGGTATTGTCGCAGCGCATGGACAGACACCGAATTTTGCTGCGGTTGCTACAAACCGAGCAAGCCTTTGGTCCTGATGACATCATGATCGAAGGTCCGCAAAAAGTCGCCGGTATACTGGCTTGTTTACGTCACGAGGTGCGCAAACCTTTGATTAAACAGCTGGCGTCACAACAAACCGTGATTGATTTGACTATAGAGCTGCGCAAACGCACGCACAATCCGCCGCTTTCGCCCGATGAGCAGGTACCCAATAAACAAACTAAAGAACAGCTGAACGCAGCGATAAACGAGATCACCGAAAAACTCCAATACCAATGCGAAACGGCGGTCGCGCAGGTGATTGTTAATTGCGCTGATGAAGTCGCCGCCTGTATATTGCTGCAACGCCAAGACCGCTTGGCGGTGCTTGAACATATTCTGCAAATGGACCGTTTTAACCAGCCCTATCAATCATTGAGTGAAACAGAGCTAAACTACCTGTTGAATTTGGTTGTGGATGATGATTTATAGCCAGTGCGCAATACTCAATCCTAAACAACAAAACCCTATGGACAATACTATGACCAAATCTTTCTTTTCATATAAAATGGCGGCGGCGTGTTTGGTGCTTTTATTTATGGTGATCATGTCGTTACTGCTGATTTACAAGGGCGGTGAGGAGGGTTTTGTCGATAATATGGTGCCTGAATTGATTGGTTTTTGCCTTGAAGGGATTTTCTTTGCCGGATTATTTCCACTGTGGCAGCATTTTCGCGAGTTGAGTAAAAGGCGTCAAATCGCCAGCAGCCTGCGCGGTTTTCTTGGGGTATTTTTGCAAGAAATGAACAATGGCATTCGATGTGAGAATTTTAGCCCCATTGAAGACCCGCTATCGCTGACGATTTCGCATGAGGGCATCGAAATGCTGGCCGACAATGTCAACAGCTGTACCATCAACGAAAGCACCGTCGAAGCCTTGCATAATTTGAGTCACAATGAAATCAGTGCACTTGAGAGTTTATTGCCGGTTGCGGCGCAACTCAGTGCAGATCACATGATTTGTTGGCATAAAATTCTTGAACAGGTGAAAACCCTCGGTAAAACCAGCTGCAAACACAATGTTCACGATATCACCTTGCAATTGCTGCGTGATATCAAGGCATTTGAGCAGCATGAAATTTGATAAATCTGCTGCGCATCTTTATTTGGGCCACTGCGTGGCGGGAAAGAAGTGGGGAGGGGAGCTTGCACTATGTTACTATCAAATCACCAAACCCAAAGAATTCCCGACAATGACCGCCTTAAAATATTGCTTACTTGTCACCCTGATTGGACTTGTTGTGCCCACTGCAAGTGCCTCAGCAACCGAAGAGGAGTTTGAATCTTGCAATAAAAAAGCGGCGTATCAGTTACTCCATTGTCTTGAAGACAATAATCATAACGCCAACAAACACTGCTGGGTTAAATCCGAGCAGATGTATGATAACTGTGTCCGGGCAGTAAAAAAAAGGCATAACCCTGATCGTAGAAAGAGTAGGGCGGAGGCTGCGGACCAAATCAAATTGGCCGAGCAATTTAAACGACAGCGCAAGCTTGATAAGCAGTTAAAGGCCAACAAAATCAAGGTTCGGTTGATGGCCGCAGCAAACAAGCGAGCTTATCGGCTAGTGCTTGAAAAGGCGGTTGACAGCCTTGAGGAAAAACAATCACTCACTCATTTAACACCTAAACAGACACAAGCCGTTGGGGAAAGAGTATTGGCCTATCAGCGTTTTTTAACCTTGCTGGACAAAAACGTGGCTTGTAACGATATGCGAAGCCAATTTACCGCAATGTATACCTCAGACTCCTCTGATACCACAAGAGATACCCGAAAAACCCGCAGCAACGTTTTGCCCAAGGCGGCGCGTGAAATACTTAAACATCAATCTTCTTATTGCCGTGTGCTGGCAAAATAGCGATGCAAATCATCGAGCTGAAATAATCGGCCTTTATTGGTTGGTGGTATTCAAAAATGCCACCATTTCGTTAAAAGCTGCACCGGCATCGCCAAGCAATGGTTCGTCAATTTTAAACTCTTGCGATAATCCTATTACGTGTGGCGCATTGTCATAGTTAATATGGCGGCATGGTGCTTGCTTTTTACCGGCATTTGCGCGCTTACAGACGTTTGCCGCCATCCCGTTTGCTGGCCACATAATATCCCTGCCACCGGATAGCAGTAACATTGGCGACTTTATTTTTTCAACTTTAATCA
>JABSOG010000712.1 GCA_013216025.1 Algicola sp.
GATCAGGGTGAAGAGCTTTTTCAAAGTGAGGGCAGCGAAGAAACCGCCATTTTTCTGCAATGGTTAAGACACTTGACCAGTCAGCCGACATTGGCGCTGATTGTGCTCTTTACCATCCGCTCCAATGCCTACGAATCGCTGCAAACCTGTTGGGCGCTGTCTGGCCTGACACAACAAACATTCAGTCTTGCGCCAATGCCCCAAGGTGCCTATAAAGACATCATCGAAGGGCCACCGGCGCGGCTCAAAAATACCTCGCGCCCCTTAAAAATTGAACCTGCACTGACCCAAACAATACTCGAAGACCTCGAAAAAGGTCGCAATAAGGACGCTTTGCCATTGCTGGCTTTTACCCTGCAACGGCTTTATCAGGAATACGGCGGTGATGGTCGTTTGTCTGCGGCAGACTATCATGCCATGGGTGGTCTCGAAGGTGCCATTGAGGCAGCAGTAGAACAGGCGCTGGTTAGTGCCGAGCGTGACCCCGATTTGGCTGATGACCGGGCCACTTTAACCAAACAGTTGCGTCAAGGGTTTATCCCTTGGCTGGCTGGCATTGATCCTGATTCAAAGCGGGCCCGACGCAGGGTAGCAAATTTGACAGAAATTCCTGAGCAAGCACGGCCAATACTCAAACACCTGGTGGAACAGCGATTGCTGTCAACCGATATTGACCCTGCCACCAAGCAAACCACGATAGAACCGGCACACGAAGCCTTGCTCAGACAATGGCGCTTATTACAAAACTGGTTAGCAGAAGATTATGGCGCCTTAACTCTGCTAGAGAATTTACAACGTGCCAGTCAGGATTGGAGTGACAATCAGCATAATAGTGATTGGTTGATACATACCGCCGGACGGCTCAAAGAAGCAGAGCGACTCAAGGAACGCAGCGATCTATCTCGATTTTTTAAACGCAATGATCGGCACTATTTAACCGCCTGCCGCGATTTGGCCAATGAGACTTTGGCAAAAGAACGTGCTGCTGCTGAACGAGTCCGGGAACTGGAGCAAAAGCAGGGTGCTAATTTCGAAAACCAGCAGGAGCTGGTCCAAGCCGAAAAGATGAGCTCTTTAGGTACGCTCACCGCAGGTGTTGCCCATGAGGTTAACAATCCCAACAACTTTGTCCATGTCTCTACCCAAAATCTTGAAATTGAGTTGCAACACTTTGAAACGTTTCTTTTTGACTTGATAAGTGACGATGCCGATGTCGATATCCTCAACGCATTCAAGCAACGATTTGAACCACTATACGTAAACTTGGACACAATTAAGGACGGTACCGAAAGAATTAAAACCATAGTAAGTGATTTACGGAACTTTACCCAACTTGATTCCCCTGACAGAACAACAATACAAGTTGCCGACATACTGCAATCCACCATTAATCTGATCAGCGGAAAGTTTGCCAAAGTCGCCACGATTGTCACAGATTTTCAAGATAACCCGGACCTCCAATGCTACCCAGCCCAGTTAAATCAGGTTTTTATGAACCTTATCGTCAATGCTTATGAAGCGATCAATAACCGTCAACATGAGGCTCCGAATCCCGGAGAAATACAAGTTGGTTGTAAAATGGCACAAAATCAAGTCGATATTTGGGTAAAGGATAACGGTTGTGGCATGTCTGATATGACTAAAAACAAGCTATTTGAACCTTTTTACACCACAAAAGAAGTTGGTGAAGGTACCGGGTTAGGCTTGTCGATTGCTTATGGCATTGTACAAAAGCACAATGGCGAGTTGAGTGTTGAATCCACATTGATGGTTGGCTCGACGTTTACGCTCAAGTTACCCTTGGATGGGATAAACAATTAACAGAGGCTGGCGTGTTGAGACTTTTGTTGAGGCTGGATTTATTGGTATATAGGGTGGTGGTACTTAACTTAACTTAACTTAACTTAACTTAACTGACCAACCCCATCAGCAAACTGGAGTTGCTGTTGGGTTTGGTCTCTTATTTCTTTTGCTATTTCATTCGCAAAAGACTAGCTTCAATTGAATTAATCGCAATCTCTGTTGCAAATGCTGTCGCCGCCACGGATATTCGTTCTGATCTTCTTGCTAGAATTAAGTTGAACCTTGGTGCTGAAAACTGAAAATAATTTAATGAAATAAGACATGTATGATCCTCTGTAATAAGTATTTATACCCAAGTAACCTCGAAATGCGGAGTTCAGAGCTTCTGAGCGGTTTCAATTCGAGGCGCATTGGTGCAGGAAGGGCCATTCCCTTTCAAACCAGTGGAACGATGAAGTGGAATCGCTCAGATGCTCCCTTCGGGTGGGTTTAAAAACGTTTTATGCTGCGTTAAATAACTTTGATTTAGATGACTAGACCCGCAGTCATTTGCCTTGCATAAAACGTTTTTAACTCCCACTGAATCCGCATTTCGAGGTCACTTGGGTATTAAGTAGGCTGATTTCCTTGCCATCCCTGATGGGACGAAAAGTATTATATAGACGGCTTCAATTTTATGCAACATATTATTTACTTTTTAGTTTATTTTTTGTACGCTTCTCTAGCACCAACATCCGCCCTAAACCAAGAGGTTAGTACTTGACCCCTATTTTTTTGTATCTGTATTGATACAATATGTGAATTGTTAATAGCTTTTTATTATGTATACTAATCTTTATATTAACAAAAAGTTATATAACCTACATATAGAGGAGTGTTAAAATGACAGGTGCGAGAATTTTTGATAGTGGCAACAATGAAGTTGGATATATAACTGCCGAAATTAGTAGAGTACTTAAAGGCGGCTCAGCTCGGTTGTTACTACTGAAATCTATGTATTGATTATACAATCTAAGTTACTCCAGCGTACTTGAGTAATTGAACTAATCCAACCAAAGCGCAAACGTTATTCACAAAACTTTGAATCTGCCCCCCACGCAATAAACGTCTTACTTTGTCCAGTGTCCCGCCGCCTTCATCGACCACCGGTTTGAACAATACCTCAGCTGCTTGGCTCGACGTGTATGGTCTTATTGCTCTGATCATCTCCCCCAACAGAGGCATTTTTTTGTCTTGCCTACGCTTGTATAATGGTGTTATGCGATAACCCATTAAAACGATGCCATGCCCAAATTCATCCCTGTTATGATCTTGGCGTTAAGTCTGTTGAGCTTTTACGCGACAGCACAAAACCCCGCCAAGCAACCACTAACGCTGCGTTTACTGACCTACAACAGCTTTTTACTTGGTATTAATCAACCCACGGGTAGGCTGTCAAACCGTGCCAATGCGATGATAAGCCAACTCGACAACTTTGACATTGTCGCCCTGCAAGAACTGTTTGACGGTGATCAACAACATCAATTCTCAACACAGTTATTCAAGCGCTATCCACACCAAGTCAGCGGTGTTCCTGTTGGTAGTTGGTTTGATATCAACGGCGGACTGGCACTCTTTAGCAAATATGCGCTGCATGACATAACAGCCGTCGATTGGCAGGCGCATGACGGTTGGGACAGCTGGTCAAACAAAGGTTTTGTCTATACCCGAATTCACTTGGTTGACGATGTGTATTTGTCATTGCTAAACCTGCATATGCAAGCCAATGACAAAGCTGACATCAGGCACAATCAGATTAAACAAATCAAAGACTTTATGCGCCGCAATGTCTATGACAAATACCCAAAAGACCTAATTGTTTATGTTGGCGACTTCAATATTGCCGGGCCGACAATTCGCGGCAACGCCAATGAAGAATATGACACAATGATAGAGACTTTGAGCAGAGGTACGCTGTTAGATAGCTGGCGTCAAGTAAACAATAATACGGCAGCAAAGGCACCGTGCGGCAAAGAACCGGGTTTCACTTATTTTCCTCAACCAACAAACCAACCGGGATGGTGCCCACATAATACCTTGGCTGACAACAACGACCAAAACGCGCGGCTCGACTACATTTTGGTGGACGACCACGGTTTCAAGCAAAGCGGTTACCGGTTGTTATTGAACAAGGTTAATATTCTGCGTTTCCAATCACCCCCTCATCCAAACAATAGAGAGTACTTATCAGACCATTTTGGTTTAGCAACCACGCTGACCATTGATCTCCCACTTTAGGGTGAGAAAACCCCTGTTCAACGGCCTTTTATTCAACTGTTGGCTGATAAAATCAACAGCAACACCCGGCTCAATCAACCAAAAGCTGTGGCAACCGGCGACCTTGGCCAACAAGCATTTGATATTGACGATATCCCTCACTCACCAGGATATAAGACGTATAGTTACAATAACGGGGCAAAAATTACGACTACCATCAAACTATGGTGACCTTGCGAAGAGATCCTGACCGCTGAAACTCACCGCACTTGCAATCGCTTAGACAATTCAACTCGTAATCCCGCAGCTGTAGTCATCAGATAATGAAGGTATTGAGGCCATACTCCCTTGCTATTTGCTCACGACCGCGAAAGACTTAACCCCATGCGCCTGTAACCTAATTCAGCGTTTGTGGTAAAGTTATTGTCACACACAATCCCTGCCCCGGTTCACTGTCACAACCTATAGTACCCGCCAATTTGTGAACGACCAGATTATGGACAATCAGCATCCAAAGAACAGTGCAATCAGTACATCTATTAGTTGTGAAAAAAGGATCGAAAATCTGAATCAAAGCGTCCATA
>JABSOG010000713.1 GCA_013216025.1 Algicola sp.
CAAACATGTGAGAGACCGTACCCGGTCCGCCAATTTTGGCGTGGGTTTTGGTGAAACAATTACGCACATCTTTGATGGTGCGGTTATTGTTGTCGGTCAGACAATCAACAATGACCATAGCGCTGCCGGGACCAAAACCTTCGTAACGGGCCGGCGTAAAATCTTCACCGCCGCCGCCTTTGGCTTTGTCCATGGCGTTTTTGATGACGTGGGCCGGCACCTGATCTTTTTTGGCTTTTTCGATCAAACGGCGTAACGCCAAGTTGCCATCGGGATCCATGCCACCATTTTTGGCGCACATATACAGTTCTTTACCGTATTTGGAATATACTTTGGTTTTTGCACCCTGAGTTTTGGCCATGGATGCTTTGCGATTTTCGAAACTTCTGCCCATTCTAATTTGCTCTTGTCGACATTTATGGCTGGGATTCTAACAGTTTCATAACACGTTTTGCCAGTGGACTTTGTGGTAAATCGTGCTAGAGGGCCAATCAGTCTAGAAAAGGCACACCAGAATGTCGAAAAAGCGCTCAGGTAAAGAAGCCAAGTGCAGCAATAGTTGTTTTATTGCAAGCTTGGATGATGCAGCATGAGCGCTTTTTCGCCATTCCCGAAGGGCGAGGCCAAAATTCCCTCACTCTTCGTTAGATTAGTTTGATTTAGATGACTAAACCTGCACTAATCTGTCTTGATTGAGAAAATTTTGGCTCTCGCTGGTGGCCTATTCTAGATTGATTGGCCCTCTAAGTGAATATATAGCGTCATAAATAGGCTTGTCCATTCGAGAATCAATGACAAAAAACCGCTTTATAGCCGAGCCTTTTCAAGCGGAACAATAATTGACGACTTGTTCTGGTGAAATCAGAAATATTGTGTTAAAAGAACCACATGGATTGAAATAGTTATCAAAAGGGAAAAAACAACCAAGTATTGGCGATGTAAAATACAGCGTAAAATCGACCCAATCGATTAACCATCAGTTAACCATTATTTGAGCTGTGGCAGCCCAAATATATTTGAGGAAATACAATGCCTGTGACTTCACAACATGGCGATACACCCACTGACAATGAATCTGGGGATCAGCAGGGTCCGGCCCACGCCTTACTGTCGCAACATAGCTCTCCTGACTGGGACAAAATGACGCCACTGCATTGGCAACAACACACACACCAGCTATCTCAAAACGATATCAAGGCGACTGACCGATTGTATTGGATGTTGACCTTCAGGGACTGGTTGAAGGTTAATTTGCACACTCGTATTGACGGTCAAAATCGGCCTGTCGTGCAATACACCAAAACCGAGTGGGATGACGCCAGTATTGAAACCAACTTGATACTGATGTGTGAAGTCGCCTATAAGCTGTGTGACTGGGCCTTGATCATTAAAATGCATCAATTGCTGGGGCAAATTCCTCATCGCATCGACGTAGCAACCATCAATGAACGCGATATTGTCGAGTGGTTGCAACTGGCCGTGGCCCATTGGCAAATGGGGCAATTGGATGAAGCAGACCAGCTGTTACAAGCCACAGGCAGCAGGCTTGGCAGCGAAAACCCACTGGCAGATTTTCATCATCAAATTAAACAAGACATGGCGCAAATGCCTTTTGAACTCTGTGACTTGTGCGAGGGCGATTTATTGTTGATGCCGCTAGAAGAGCAGCATTTAAGTGGTTTTAGCTGGGTCTATCATGATCCTCAAATCGCCAAACTGTGTAACTTGCCAGCGTTTGGTGATGATGAGCAGTGGTTTGATTGGCTCGACGCCGATCAAAATAATCCGGCCAAACAGGTGTTTGCGGTCATTCACCGGCAATGGGGTTTAATTGGTTCTGTTAGCATTGAAGTGCATGAAGGCGCAGGGTTTTTCTATTATTGGCTGGGTCAAGATTTTCAAGGCGGCGGGTTAGGGGGACAGTCGGTATTGTTACTGTTACGTCTGGCGGGCGAACAATTGGGCATGACAGGTTGTTATGCCAAAGCGTTTGCGCACAACGTGGCGTCGCAAAAAGCGATGAACAAAATCGGTTTCAATGTTTTGCCGTTCAAGGTGGCTCCACCGAACGAAGAACAGTTGTATTTTTATCGTGGACCCGATAAACCTGAGCGAGAACTGGGTGAAGAATTGGTTCGTATGGCGGCGATCACCGATGTAGGCAACGAAATTTTACTTGACGTTTAAAAATAGAAAACCAAAAAAGATCACTGTTTTTCTATTTTCTGCTTGCACCTTTGAAAACAGTGGTCTAGTCTAAAACACGATTATAGATTTTTCGTCAAGGAAAGTTTAATGGTCAGTAAATTCTAAGTATAAACGGACGCATATGTTAGACGCAAAAACCGGGGGAAAATTACCCCGCTTTTTTTGAATAGAAATGACAGCGGTGTCATTTTGTTATAAAGAGCTGAAAAGGTAAACGTCTAACTTTTAGCAAACATAAAACAACAATAAAATAACAACAATAAAAATAAATTAACGTGTAACGACAAATAACAATAAATAATAACAAATAGTGATTAATCATGAGTTTGCTGGGTACCCCCCCATCAAATTTATTTAATCAATTTGAGATTCGAGTATAAATGACAGCGTTGTCATTTGCAACTGGAACACACTAGAAATCTAATAATATTAAAAATAAAACAATAAAATCAGGAGTGATCCAATGAAAATCAAGACTTCGCCTAGTGCAAAACATAGCGCCATACAGGGTGCAAAATATAGTGCATTAGCCATCGGTATTATCGGGGCTTTATCCAGTGCCAGTGCTTTAGCTGCACCCGGACAGCCAACAATCAACTGGATGGAAACCAACTTCGCGCTGGTCGAAATAGCCGAGAATGGCACTGCTTACAACCAAGTGGTTAAACTCAAAGATTTTGCTGAAGTGCCAGTTGCATGGTCTAAGTGGTCAGGCGCACATGGCTCAACAGTTGAGTACAGACTTAACGGTAAAGTGGTATTAACTCAGGCACTTAATGGTGACGGCAGCGGTTCACAAACCGGTTCTGCAACATTGCAAGTGGTCAAAGGCGGCAAGTATGACTTGCAAGTCGCGCTTTGTGACGGCACAGATTGTACTGTGTCAGGCGCAACCAAAATCAAGGTGGAAGATACCGACGGCAGCCATATGGACCCGCTGGTGTTAACCCCAACAGGCAACAACAAAGATTATGTGAACAAAAGTGACAGCGTTGTCGGCACCTATTTTGTTGAGTGGGGCGTTTATGGTCGTAAATTCAATGTTGACCAAATTCCGGCGCAAAACCTCACGCACATCATTTACGGATTCATTCCGGTGTGTGGCCCTAACGATTCACTCAAAGCCAGCAATCCTTCAGGACACGGTATATTGGAACAAAGCTGTGCGGGGCTGCCCGATTATTCTTTGACCATTCACGATATGTTCGCGGCTTTGAAAAAAGGCCAAAAGGGCGCCGCAACCGGATCTTACAAAGGTAACTTCGGCCAATTGATGGCGCTTAAACAGACCTATCCTGATCTTAAAATTCTGCCTTCAATTGGCGGCTGGACGTTGAGCGACCCGTTTTACTTTCTTAATGATGCCAACAATCGTAAAACCTTTGTTGATTCAGCAGAGCAGTTCTTGCGGACTTGGAAATTCTTCGACGGTATTGATATCGACTGGGAATACCCCGGTGGTGGCGGTGCCAACAGTGACTTGGGCGACCCCGTTAACGGCGGCAACACTTACTTGGTGTTGATGCAAGAATTAAGAACCATGTTAGACAAACTCAATGCCGAAACCGGTCGTGATTACCAGCTGACCAGTGCCGTTGGCGCAGGACGCACCAAAATCGAAAGAATCGATTATGCTGCGGTCAGTCAGGTTGTAGACAATATTTTCTTGATGAGTTATGACTACTACGGCGCATGGGATCAAACCAAACTGGGTCACATGGCGGGTGTATATCCACCAGAGTTTCGTCCAGGTGATGCTCAAACTCAAGACTTTACAGTCGCAGGTGGGCTAGACATGCTTGAAGCCCAAGGTGCAGATATGAGTAAAGTGGCTGTGGGTGCTGCCATGTATGGTCGTGGCTGGACAGGCGTAACATTTGCACCGGGTGCATCACCAATGACTGGCACAGGCACAGGGCCTGTTGCGGGCACTTGGGAACCGGGCATTCTAGACTACAAAGCCATTGCCGAGCTGGAGAAAAATCCGGCATGGACCAAAGGTTTTGACGAAACAGCCAAAGCACCATACATCTACAACGCCTCAACCGGCGATTTGATTTCGTACGACGATGCGCAATCGATTAAAGCCAAAGGCGCGTTGGTTAAGAGCCGCAAACTGGCGGGCTTATTCAGCTGGGAAATAGATGCAGACAACGGTGATATTTTAAACGCAATGCACGAAAGCCTAGGCCACGGTGACACTGGTGGTGTTAATACTGCACCGACTGCCAATGCTGGCGCCGACCAAACGGTGAATGCAGCACAAGACGCATTGGTCGTACTAGATGGCAGCAGGTCATCAGACCCTCAAGGCGATGCATTGACTTATATATGGCAGCAAACTGACGGTATTGCGGTATCGCTGCAAAATGCCAACGCTGCCCAAGTTGATTTTGCCCTGCCAAACATCACCACTACCGAGATGCTGGTATTT
>JABSOG010000714.1 GCA_013216025.1 Algicola sp.
TGGCGGTGTGCACTGCGCATAAAATGCACGCTACAAAAGGGATGTAGCCATTAACGTAATGACATTACGGCTCACCAAAACCTTCGCGCGATAACCACAACTGATAGAAACAAAAAAGCCCGGCTAATTAGCCGGGCTTTTTTTTAGGTGTTGTTTTAAGCGATGTTAAAACATCATTAGAACTGCAATAACCAGTGTCCAGTTTATTAGTCCTTTTATTTACATCAGAAGATTCACCGAGTACCTGCATTCAGATATCAATAAGATACCGTTTCTTTTCAATTCGGAGAAATTTAGTGATTAAGATAAACGTAAAAGACCGGGACTGGAGCCAATATATGACACCAACCGAAGATAATTACCTTACTGCTGTAGAAACACTGTCAGACACATGTTTCTGGACATTTGTTAAACCCGAGTAACCTATTAATATCCAAAGGATAAATAAAATGAAACGTTTTCTTTTAAAAGTCGCAGGCATGATTTTGTTACCTCTGACACTCGTCGGTTGTGGTGGTGGCAACAAAGCGACGGACACGACCACCAACCAGACGGGCAATCTGTCATTTACCAGTGTTAGTATTGCTGGCGATGCACATGCAGGTTACGAAACAACCATCAGCTTTGACATTACCGCCGAGACAGCCAAGCACAATGTTTATATTAAAATCGATCTTGAAGGGATACAGCAAGGTGATCCGCAGGATCTGGATATCAGTGCCGAGGACTATAAAGCTGATTATCACCTGACCGCATTGATGATTGACAAGATGTTCGCTGGCGAAACGCGTCATGTCGAACATATCTTCACCGTACCCATAGACGTGTTAAGTGGAAATTACGCCGCAGTGTTTGGCATTAATGAATACGATTTTTTCCCTCATGACGATACTCTGCAAGGTGAAGAAAGCCATCATCTGGATGATAACATGGTGATCGCCCTTGACAGCATCACGATAGTGCAACCCGATAAAACCAATCTGCGTATTTTGGATGCCGAACTACATAACGGTAATGCGTTAGATTTGTCGGACCATGGTGATGATCATTTGATCCGCAACGATGCTCATTTTAATTTAAGCCTGCAACTTGAAGCCATGGTGCACGATATCGAAGAACAAGTGGACATTGTTTTTACTCTGGAAGTGCCTGGCCTAGAGGCTTTTCCATTGTATATGGTGACTGATGGTACCGCTGGGACGACACTGGAGCCACTGTGGAGTTACCAAAAAAAATGCCATTACACAGCAAACTACAGCATGGCTGAGCTGGCATTGGAAGGCACTGTCGGGGTCAATTGTGCCAGCCTGTTCGCCGGTCAACCGCTTGGTGGTACTCACAATTTGTATTTAGATCAATCGGCACGGGAAACCCTGAACTTGCTCACTACCGATACCGCCGCCAAATTGGTGATCCGTGTTGACCCAGACAATGTGATTGGCGACTGGCAAGGCAATACTGATGATGACAGTTTGCGTTTGCCGGTGATGTTGCTGACTGGTGGGCAAGCGTTGAACCGTCGACCTGGGCCATATAAAAATGTCGTGTTTGATAAGGGGGTTAAGCGTGATATGGGAAACCCTGATTTCTTTAGTGTGGGTTACGACCTTAACGCTGCTTTAAGTTACGCCACAAACGGTGTGATACCTTATGCGGGTTATTTTAATGCCCCTAACAGCCTCAATGTCACTGTGCTGACGCAAGATTTTAATGTTTTGGATGTCGGCATGGAAATGGAATTTAATGCGGATGATATCATTTCGAGTCATTGGGATTGGCATGTGGATGTCAATGGTAATCGGGTTTACGGTACTTCAGTGAGTTTTCCAACCAATGATGATGGCGATATTGAGCTTTGGAGTTCACAAGTGGATGGCAATGAAAAGTATTTAAAAGCGCCCTCAATTTCATATACAGCGCGTTTCTGGGTTGCCATAGTGCCAGTATCGCTTACTGCTGGTGCGACCGGGCAGGTGGGCATTGTTGGTAGCGCCAAGTTAAAACCACAAAATATTGTGGCGATTTCTGCCGGTGCCAAAGGTCAACTTGACGCCACTATCACAGCGAGTGTTGATGCCGGGGTTGCCGCAGTGGGCGTTGGTGGTCAATTGACCTTAATCGATCTCCAACAAGATCTTGATATCTCATTGCAACTGCGCCCTGGCGTGGGTAAGGCCGATTTAACTTATAAGGCACCGCTGACCATTAGTGGTTTGAATGGTCACCTGTTTGTTTACGCAGAGTACGACATTTATATCGCCAGTGGCCGCAAGCAAAAAGACTTTTTAAAATGGGATGGCACGCAATACGGTTCTTTTATGCTGACTGAAGGGGATTGGCACTACCCGGGCCAGATTAATGCCCATTATTCGTTACCTGAAACGGTTGCCAGCGGATTGAATCCATAACATCGTATCAATCGCATCAGTCGCATCATTGGAAGTAGCGACTGATGCCACGTATTGTCAATTTTTAAATTTTGGACCCGTCATGATCATTAATATAAATACCCGTTTATTCACTGCGTTTATCGCTGTTTTATTGTGCAGCAGTATTGGATTGCTGGCGATGACTGTCATGTCGCAAGATGCCGATGTTGCCGTTGGACAAACGCTTGACAGCCATGGCGCAAAGTCTGGTGACCCTATCAATGTAGCCAGTCATTGGCAAAATAAGGACATTCCATTATTGCGTTTTCAACCAACAAATGGTGGCACTGTGGTTTATGCTTTTAAGTCGACATCAGTCGGTTGGATCGATTACCAGTTTTTGTCATCACAATTAGTTCAGGGCAACAGTGCTCCAACAACTTCAGGGGTAAAGACCCATAAAACCAGCACTTCGATATTGGCTGAGGGCGAACTGGCACTGAAATTTTATCCCCACAGCCACGACAGCTGGGATGTGGCCGGCGACATCACCACTTTGGTGTATCAGTTAAACGGTCAAACGGCAGCCAATAGTGAGATGATCATGGCGCCTTTTGCTTTCAAACTTAACCATAAAGGCTATTTTAGTCACTTTCAATTTACCAAAGGTGTGACCGAAGATGTACGCAAACTGGTTAAACAGCTGCTTTTAAGCGCTCAGGTGGTGTTGCCTCGACAGCCCAAGTCGATATGGCACACCCGGGAACAAGATGCCAGTGGCCAGTTTAGTGCTGAATATCAATTGGTCATGGTCGACGATAATATCGTTAAGCTCAGTAAACGCAAATTGACATACCGCAGCCTGTCTGGTCTTGAAGACGGTGCTGCTGGATTTATGCAACAAGCAGAGTTGCAGGTAGAAAACTCGCGATCGCAAATCACATTGGCTGCCGGTGGCAGTGGGTTAATTGATATTGCACATCAGGAAGTGCTTAGTGGCTATAATGGTACTCAACAATGGAGTTTTATCGAATCGGGCTATTCGTTACACACACTTAATAGACCGGTCACCACATTTGCCAGCAGTTTTAACGCTCAACTGGCGCGGCTCAATAGTGAGCAGTTCTTAAAAGCCAAATATTATCAAACCAATGACAAGCTCAATGCCATGGGAAATAATTTGACCATGGTACAGGCGCTGGCGCTGTTTAAGCGTCTAATCACCTCACGGGATAACACCGAGCGTCAATTGGCGGACAAGTTTTTGGTCAATTATCTGCGTTTGTATCCTCAGGCCAGTTTTGCTTTGGTCAAAATGCTCGATCAGGGTTTTATCCATGGTTATGACCAAAACAACCAATTACGCTTATGGCTATTGATAGCACAGACCGGGCATTCGCAAGCCCAGCAAGCGGTATTAACGGCGGCTACCAGTCCTGAATATGCTGATTTGACTCGGATCAGAGCGCTGGCGTATTTGCATGATTTTGAATACCCCCAACCCGAAATGGTTGAAAAGCTGTGGCAACTGCATCAGGACATGATTGATGCCAACACTCAGGTCCAGCACGATATGAAAGCAATGTCTTTATATGCCATTGGTGCCATGGGCGGTAGTGGCAAACTCAATGACTCACTTAAACATCAGATAGCTGCCGAGCTTGGGGCTCATTTGGCCAATAGTGATGATTTGGCAACCCAAAAGACCACGTTGCTGGCCATAGCTAACCACGGTGACAGTGCTTTAATTGACGATATTAAACCTTATTTTTCTGCCCAGGATAATAGTGTGCGTATTCACGCCTTTACCGCACTCAGAAAGATGCAAGGGCCCCAAGCCATTGAGACTTTTATCAAACATTATGAACAGCAAAGTGATATCAAAGTAAAAATTGCCGCATTGGCGGTATTGGCCAAAATGCCATCGTCATCGCGTAGTATGGAATGGGCACAAAAACAAATTGTCAATACCAAGGATGCTCAAGGACAACAGCTGCTTGTCAAGTTTTTGGGTGATCATTTGCAAGCATATGCCCAAAACGAAGGTATTTTACGAGATATGCTAAAGCAAGGGCCGACGATGCAGGTGAAAAAGGAGATATACCGGTATATTACGCCGTAACTTGCTGTTGATGGCACGTCTTAGGGGCAGGCCTCCGCGAAATTCGACCATTCATGGTCATCAAGTCGCTCCTGTTCATCCATGCCCCCGCGACATTCGACCATCCTTGGTCATCAAAAAAGCCCGGCTAATTAGCCGGGCTAATTAGC
>JABSOG010000715.1 GCA_013216025.1 Algicola sp.
CAGTGCAAAATAAGTTCTGTGGACAGCTTGCCTGTCCCTGCACTGATTTTGCTTTGACCCCCTTGCGGAGCCTCCGTTCCTCCAGCCCCTTGATTTCGAAATTGTATGGCTGTTTGGTATACTTTTGGGCTACGCCCAAAATCGCGAGCTGGATTGTTACATGGATGTAACTCATTAGAGCAATGCGGAGCCTCCGTTCCTCCAGCTTCTAACTAAGCCCCAAACCTGACCCCATCCAATCGTTAAACAACATCCACGCTATCCCCCACATGATGATACCAACAACCAAATCAATACCTCGCTTAACCTTCGGTTGGCTTAACAGATTCGACATTTTTGCCGCACCCATAGCCAATGCGGTAAACCACATTACTGACGCCAACATAATACCCAAGGCAAAGGCGATTTTTTCGTTGCCGACAAACTGGCCGCCGACACTGCCTAGAATGACCACTGTGTCTAAATAAACGTGCGGGTTTAACAGGGTGACTGCCAATGTTGTGATCACCACCACTTTCAACGACTTGCGCTCGTTGCTGCTGGCGTCTTTGGCTGAATTGGGCCACAAAACCGTTTTGAATGACAACAGGCCATAACCGAATAAAAACAAAATACCGCCCCAGGTGATTAACGCAAAGGCCATGTCGTTGGCGGCTATTAATTGTCCTCCGCCAAAAACGCCTAGCCCCATCAGACAGATGTCGAAAAACACACAAATGGCGGCTGCCACTAGATGGTAGTTTCGTTTTATCGCCTGATTTAGGACAAACGAATTTTGTGCGCCGATTGGTATGACCATACTTGCGCCTAATCCTATTCCCTGTACAAATGGTAAAAAGCTCATTGTTTATCCTCCTCGGTAGATTGCTGTATTGGTTGGGTTGTTTAACCCTTTGTGCTTGAGTACGGACAGTCTAATCGGCTACACTGAATAAATAAAATTAATGATTTTAATATCATATAAGTAAAACTAATGTCGAGATTCGATTACAAATTACTGCACGCGTTAAGCATGGTGATGCAGGAGCAAAGTTTTGAGCGGGCGGCCAATGTATTGTGTATTTCGCAGTCGGCGGTATCGCAGCGTATTAAGCAATTGGAGGAGTTTGTTGCTCACCCGGTGATTGTGCGTGGTCAGCCGATTGTGCCCACTTCTATTGGTCAACAATTGCTGAGCCACTATAAACAGGTGCAGCGACTCGAAAGTGTGTTGTTGCCTGAGCTGTTACCCGATGAACCGAGCCATACGGTTAAACTGTCTATCGCGGTGAACGCCGACAGTGTGGCCACTTGGTTTTTAGGGGTGATGACCCCGCTGTTGAAGGTGCATCCAATAGAGCTTAATTTACTGATCGCCAACGAAGAGCGAACCCTCGAAAAACTCAAAAGTGGCGAAGCTTTTGCGGCGGTGAGTTCTCATCCGCAGGCGCTGGGTGGTTATCAGTCTTTTGAGCTGGGTAAGATGGAATATATTCTGGTGGCGACCCCCGAGTTTAAGCAACGCTATTTTGCCGATGGCCTCAACACTGACAGCCTGCGTCATGCGCCGGGGGTGTCGTTTGATCCCAAAGACGATATGCACATTCGGTTTATTAAAGAGCATTTTGGTTTGTCGGCAGGAGATTACCCGCGTCATACGGTGCGCTCGTCGGAGGCGTTTGTTGAAATGGCCAAACAGGGCGTGGCTTATTCGTTGCTTTGCCCGCTACAGGTTCAGAATGAGCTTCAAAGCGGTGAGCTGATTAATATTTTGCCCGAAAAATCAATGGTCGAGACGTTGTACTGGCATTGCTGGGTAATGGTGCGGGGGATTTATAAAAAAGTCTCGCAGCATGTGGTTAAGGAGGGTAGGGAGGTTTTGGGATAAATTGGGTCAGCGTTAATTTTGGGCACCTTTGGTGCCTAAAATTAACGCTGACCCAATTTATTAAGCCCCGTGCTCGGTGATGTTGGTCAGGGTAAACTCTTCAACCAAATCATCGACTTTGTCTAAAAAGACCTTGAGGTGGGCACTTTCGTTGTGTGCTTCCCAGTTGGCTTTGGTGGCCCAGGTTTCTACGAAGAAAAATACACCGGCTTTGTCGTCTTGCGTGAAAAAGTGGTAGTAATTACAACCCTCTTCGGCGCGGGTGGGTGCTAGCAGGGCAAGTAGTTCGATTTTTAGTTCGTCTGCTTTGCCGCTTTTGGCGTCAATTTGAACCAGTAGGCTTAGTGGATCACTCATTTTTCGTTTCCTTTTTATTTTTCGTTTGTTAGTTAGATAGTGCCCATCCCGAAACGGGTGTTGCTGGGCGCGCTACGCGGTACACGGATGTGCCGCCTTTTCAACCGGCAGCCGCTGCTGTTGTTGAAAAGTAAGCGGAGTTCCACTTGCTTGAACGCAGCTTCACTCCAGAAACAATCATGGACGATTGTTGCTGGACGTTAACTAGCTTACACTGCGGGTAATGATTCTAAGCTGGGCGAACTGACGGTGTCCGGCCACTGAACCATGATAACCATAACCACTTTGCTTGGCGCCAACCCAAGGGGTGTCTCCACCGGCAAAACAGCTTTTGTTGATGCCTATCATACCAGGCGTTAGTTGACGGGCGACTTCGCAGGCTCGCGTTTCGTCTTTGCCAAATACTGCGCCGCCTAAGGCGTAAACGCTGTCGTTGGCGCGCTCAATCGCATCATCAATATCACTGAAACGGCTGATGCAGGCCACTGGCCCAAAGGTTTCGCCTTGCATGATGTCCATGTCGTCGGTGACATCGGTCAATACTGTTGGCAGTACATGGGCTTTGGGGTGATCTTTTCCGCCCACAAGTACTCTGGCACCGCTGGTTATGGCCGCATCAATTTGTTTGATAACGTGCTGGCGCTGGCGTTCGTTGACCATGGGGCCGGTTTTAACGTCAGCTGCCAGTTGCGCCACTTTTTTCTCAAAGGCCTCAGCAATAGAATCGTGCACAAAAATTCGCTCGGTTGATACGCACATCTGACCGGCGTTTTCGAAGCTCATGTTTACCGCCACCTCTGCGGCTTGCTCAATGTCGGCATCGTCGAGCACTATCATAGGGTCTTTGCCGCCTAGCTCCAACATGATGCGTTTGAGGCTGTCAGACGCTGCTGACATAATGTTGATGCCCGCTGCGCGTGAGCCGGTAAAGGCAATCAAATCGACATCGGCTTTAACCAAGGCTTTGCCTTGTTCGTCTGCGCCGTGAATGATTTGCAATAAACCTTCGGGCAAAAACGCGTTGAGCACATCGACATAAGCCTGTGCGCTAAGCGGGGTTTCTTCTGAAGGTTTTAAAATCACCGAATTACCGGCCATCAACGCGGGTATCACCATGGTTTGAGGCATCGATAACGGATAATTCCAAGGCGATATCGCGGCGCAAACACCCAGTGCATCGAAATGCGTTTGGGTTTCCATTGAGCGGTGTACACTAATTTCACTTTGTAGTGCCTTGGCTATTTTAGCCACTTTACTCGCCATGCCGCGACCGCAAAACTTGGTTTCGCTGATACCGCTTGAAACGGGTTTACCCATCTCGGCGCTTATCAGCTGGCCAATTTCATCGGCCTTTTCTTGCAACTTCAATCCGGCCTGCGTTAGCTTTTCAGCGCGCTCAGCCAAGCTGACTTTACGCCACTGTTTGGCCGCTTGCTTTGCCGTGGTGACTATGCCCGCAATTTGAGCAACCGGGGTGATGGGTACTTCGCCGACCACGGCACCATTGGCCGGGTTATAAGATTTAAGCATGTTACTCATTATTAACCTCGATTGATGGTCATTTCGTTGATCAGGTTATCGGCTTTTTCGACATGTTCGAGCAACCACAACACATAACGAATATCGACGTGAATGGCGCGAGTAATGTCAGCGTTGAAATACCAGTCTTTGGTGATTGACTCGTAGGTTGAATCGAAATTTAAACCAACTAATTCGCCTTTGCCGTTCATCACTGGCGAGCCTGAGTTGCCACCAGTGGTGTCGGCGCTTGACAAGAAGTTGACCGGTACTGAGTTGAGCTTGGTCGGTCTGGGCTTATAACAGTCGGCCTCACTACAAGTTTTAACTTTTCTGTCGAGGTTTTCGTATCTGTATGGACCAACGTTGCCCGCGTTGTAGGTGTCCATAACTTTTTTGGGCACGTTAAACGGTGCTTCTCCGGTGTGCTTGGCTATCATGCCTTTGACCGTGGTAAACGGGGTTTTGTAAACGCCGTCACGGGCCGGATAACCGCCTACGCTGCCGTAGCTGATGCGCAATGTGCTGTTGGCATCTGGGTAAACCGGTTTGCCTAGGCTTTTGTTGTAGGCAATGATCGCTCTCATGTAATCGGGCCTGGCTTGGGCCAGTAAACCAGCAAGTTCTTCACTTTCTTCTTCAAATTTAAGGTTGGTTTCATACAGTTCAACGGCCAGTTGAATGAAAGGGTCGCTTGAGTTTTCAAAGTCAGCGGGTTTTTTACCAATCCAGCCAAGTCGGGTCTGTTCGTCACCCAAACCGCTGTTTTGGTATAAAGGTGCGATCATTGCCGCAATTTGCCCTTTGCTCAGCGTATCGCCCAGCTTTACAGCCCGATCAAAAGCCGCAACCCGTGAGGTGCCTGTTTGCTTTGAATATTCATACAGGTAAG
>JABSOG010000716.1 GCA_013216025.1 Algicola sp.
TGGTCGCGTTATGCGCCGCAATAATGGGGTAGTCTTGGTAATCAAGCAGGTTATCAAGCGCTCGTACAGTCAAGTCGGCTAAATCTTCGAGTTCGCCTAAGTGATTGATGGCACCCAAGTTGAAGGCTGACAGCGTACACAACGCAATTTCACCTTCTTCATCGTTAACGTGCGCCAATGGTTTGGTTGGCAATGCAATTTCAAGACACAAGTTGCTTTGTTTGATTGGGGCGACAGCCGGATTGAACGGGCTATGGGTATTACAATGGTCAACGTTTTGCAGGTAGATGCGGCCCGTGTTGGCACGCTCTGAGGCAAACTGGGTGAACAAATCTAACGCCTTAATACGCTTTTTGCGAATGGAATCGTCGTTTTCGTATTTAACGTACAGTTCTTCGAACTTTTCTTGGTCAGCAAAGAAAGCATCATACAGGCCCGGGCAGTCAGATGGGCTGAACAGGGTGATGAAATCGTCTTTAATCAAACGTGTATACATGGTTTTGTTGAACTGTACGCCGTAATCAAGGTGTCTTACGCGATTTTCGTCAACGCCACGGTTGTTTTTAAGCACCATCAGTGATTCAACTTCCAAGTGCCACAAGGGATAAAACAAAGTGGCTGCACCACCGCGCACGCCGCCTTGTGAACAGCTCTTAACCGCCGTTTGAAAGTGCTTGTAGAAAGGCACACAACCGGTGTGGAAAGCTTCACCGTTGCGGATTGGGCTGCCAAGGGCTCGAATATTACCGGCGTTAATGCCGATACCGGCGCGTTGGCTAACATATTTTACAATGGCGCTTGAGGTGGCGTTGATTGAATCGAGGCTATCGTCACATTCAATTAAAACACAAGAGCTAAATTGACGGGTGGGCGTTCTAACACCTGCCATAATCGGTGTTGGCAATGAGATCTTGAATTGCGAGATTGCATTGTAAAAACGATGGATATAATCCATACGGGTATCTTTGGGATATTTGCTGAACAAACAAGCCGACACCATCATGTAAAGGAACTGGGCGCTTTCGTAAATTTGGCCGGTGACTCGGTTTTGCACCAAATATTTGCCTTCAAGCTGCTTAACAGCAGCATAACTGAAACTCAGGTCGCGGTCGTGCTCAATGTACGACTCCATTTCGGCAAATTCGTCGTTGCTGTAATCTTCAATCAAATGTTGGTCGTATTTACCCAGTTCAACCATGTTGATGACGTGGTCACGCAGGTGAGGGGGCTCAAATCGACCGTAGGCTTTTTTACGCAAATGAAAGACGGCCAGTCGAGCCGAGAGATATTGATAATCAGGTGATTCTTTGGAGATAAGATCCGCTGCTGCCTTGATAATAGTTTCATGAATTTCCCCGGTACGAATACCGTCAAAAAACTGAATGTGTGAGCGCAATTCTACTTGCGAAACCGACACATTTTCAAGACCCTCAGCAGCCCAAGTGATGACTTTATGAATTTTGTCGAGGTTGATTAATTCTTTGGAGCCATCACGCTTGGTGACTGAAAGATTTTGATTCATTTATAGATGCCTGTAAAAATTACTTTTTGGTAACGCGTTACGGATCTTTCACCGTATTTGCGCAGTACAACATGGCTTGGGTAACCCTGCACCGAGAAGATTGTCATCAACCGGTAAAATACTACATGTAGTTATACTAGAATATTTTGACACAAGATAAAGTGGTTTGGGTCAACAATCAAGGATCACTGGGCATTTATTTTTACCCGGTATCGCCGTGTAAGTGTCCACTAACCAATGGGAATAATGCGTGCTCGGTTTTATTAAAAAACAAGAGGGAATGTCGTTAAAAATAAATAAATTTTGGTTGATCATTTGTTAAAAAACAGCATCAATCTTCTGTCATTTTTAAGCTGATCCTTTGCCGTTTGTCAACAGGGGTTTTGGGAATTTATTGATGAGTTACCAGGTCTGTGAAAAGGTGATGGGATACACCGTTAAATGACGTATCCCAAGGGAAGCAGTCGATACCTCCCAACAGCAGTTAATCTGCCGTAATTTAATTGCTGGTTTTTATGCCAAACATTCAATAATAAGTTGTTCACAAGCAGCATCATTGCCCTGATGACATGCCGAAATTAGGTTATTACAGTTATCAAAACGACCAGCGTTAGCAGCAGTTGATAGGCCCAGTCCAAAACCAAGTACCAATAAAGCTTTTACAAATTTAGATGTTTTCATTACATTTTCCTATATTTTTGTTGTTTGTTTTATGCCAATTGAACCCCCCGCCTGCTGATAAGCAAATTGAAGCCAAAAAAGGCCCAACCATCCTACATTAATTGGTGTTTAATAACCAAGTAAAATTACTATAAATATTAATAAAATCAATAGCTAAGGCTGTCTGGTATGAAGAGCAAACGGATTAGGAAATAATAACGATCATCAGGCAGGGCATACCGAACATCCATGTTCAGGTATAACAACAAAGATTATTTGCAATGAAAACGACTTAAAAAACCATCTCAGGTACATCACCATTAACCACCAATTTACCAGCGGTCTTTTCTTGAATTTCTTCAATGCTCACGCCTGGTGCACGCTCAAGCAAGTGGAAAGCACCGTCTTTGACTTCTATTACAGCCAAGTCACTGACAATCTTCTTAACACAGTCAACACCTGTTAAAGGCAGTGTGCAAGCCTCAAGCAGCTTTGATTGACCGTGTTTGTTGGCGTGGGTCATGGTGACAATGATGTTTTGTGCACCGGCAACCAGGTCCATTGCGCCGCCCATACCTTTGACCAGTTTACCTGGGATCATGTATGAGGCGATGCTGCCGTTTTGGTCTACTTCAAAAGCGCCCAATACGGTCAGGTCGACGTGTCCGCCACGGATCATTGCAAAGCTTTCGGCTGAGTTAAAAATCGCTGCGCCTTTGGCTGCGGTAACGGTTTCTTTACCGGCATTGATCATGTCAGCGTCTAGTTCAGCCTCGGTCGGGTAAGGACCCATGCCGAGCAGGCCGTTTTCAGATTGCAACATCACTTCCATGCCTTCTGGTATGAAGTTAGCAACCAGCGTAGGGATACCGATGCCAAGGTTAACGTAATAACCATCTTGTAATTCACGAGCGACACGTTGTGCTATTTGATCACGAGTTAAAGCCATTATGTACTCCCCTTTAATCCTGACGCACAGTGCGACGTTCGATGCGTTTTTCAAAGTTGGCTTTGATCACGCGGTTGACGTATATGCCTGGTGTGTGAATTTCACTTGGCTCTAATTCGCCTGGCTCGACGATTTCTTCTGCTTCTACCACGGTTATTTTGCCCGCAGTCGCGGCCATCGGGTTGAAGTTCATTGCGGTGTGACGAAAAACCAAGTTACCGTAACGGTCGGCTTTCCACGCTCGTACGATAGCAAATTCACCGGTAATGGATTCTTCCATGATGTAATCACGACCATTGAACTGCTTAACTTCTTTACCGTCGGCTACTGGGGTGCCAACGCCTGTTGCGGTGTAAAATGCCGGGATCCCAGCACCGCCTGCACGCATTTTCTCGGCCAGAGTGCCTTGGGGTGTTAATTCGACTTCAAGTTCGCCATTAAGCAATTGCTTTTCAAACAAGGCGTTTTCGCCAACGTATGACGAAACCATTTTTTTAATTTGACGATCATGAAGCAACAAACCCAAACCAAAATCATCTACACCACAGTTGTTAGAGACAATGGTCAGCTCTTTTTTGCCCATTTTTACCATCTGTGCAATCAACCCTTCAGGGATGCCGCATAATCCAAATCCACCGGCGATGATGGTCATGCCATCTTCAAGGCCAGCCATGGCTTCTTCGTAGCTGTTCACTACTTTATCGAAACCTGCCATAGTACACTCCTCAATTAATAAAATTTAAGCTTTGTCGCGGTTGGCGACAATGGCGTTTGATACTTTCGAGTTGGGTTCTTTACCCAGTTGCGCGCTGATAAAACAGCCCGCATCAACAATTTTGTTTAGGTCTACACCGCAGTCGATGTTCAAACCTTCGAGCATGTAAACGACATCTTCGGTTGCTACATTGCCAGAAGCACCCGCAGCGTACGGACATCCACCCAAACCGGCAACGGCTGAGTCAATCACACTAACGCCACATTGTAGTGCAGAGTAGATATTGGCCAGTGCTTGACCGTAGGTATCATGAAAATGAACGGCCAATTTGTCCAGTGCTACTTTAGTAGTAACAGCGTCAATCAGCTGTTTCACTTTTTCAGGTGTGCCTACACCAACGGTGTCGCCTAATGAGATTTCATAACAGCCTAACTCATCGAGTGCAGCGGCGACCTCGGCGACCTTCTCAGGCGCGATATCGCCTTCATAAGGGCATCCAAGCACGCAAGAGACATAACCACGTACTTTGATGTTTTCAAGCTTGGCTCGTACCATCAACGGACGAAAGCGTTCAATACTCTGCGCAATAGAACAGTTGATGTTCTTTTGGCTGAACGATTCTGACGCCGCGCCAAAAATAGCCACTTCTTTCACACCAGATTCAATGGCCCCTTCAAGTCCTCTGAGGTTGGGTGTTAGGGCTGCGTAGGTAATGCCGTCGCGCTGGTCAATCGCGGCAAAAATCGCTTTGGTATCGGCCATTTGTGGCACCCACTTGGGGGA
>JABSOG010000717.1 GCA_013216025.1 Algicola sp.
TCAAGGTATGACCTATAGATGTGTTGGTAATCAACTTCGTTCCACCATAGGCAGCTGCATAAGGACAGTTATTTTATCGAAAAACACATTGTAGAGGGTAAACAAGAATTGATTTTTAAAGCATCAACAGGGCAAGTCATGGAGCAAAACCCCAGATTGCCGCTTTGTACAGTTGAACACTATTTTGAGCAACAATGGCCAGATATCAACAGCCAAACCGGGGTTACTCGATGGATGGGTGAAGGAATGGATTATGGGATGGCCATTGATTCGCTTGTTGCGCGGCAGAGGGAGTCAGGTGTCGGCGAAGCTTATTGATTCATCAACAAACAGTTTCAACTCTCAATTGCTGACCCCGTTTTTTTTCATTATTAACTTAACCGCGTAATAGTGCTCTAATAGGGCAAATAGGCTGCTCTATTCTAGCGTATTCATCTGGCATTCATTGCATGACTTGATAAGAATATGAAGTGTTAGAAAGCTAAGTGCTTAAATTTAATGAATATAACTGGATTGGAGAATTATTTTGAAATTTGGTGTGTATATCCGCAATAAGCGTGAGAAGAAAGGTTGGACACAGCCAGAAGCGGCTGAAAAAGCTGAAATTGAGCAATCGTATCTATCTAAACTTGAGACAGGAAAGTCTCACCCCTCAGAAGAAACTTTTAATCGATTAATGGCCGTTTATGACATAGACCTCGCACAGATGAGTCAGCAGCTTTTCTCTGGAGAACTCGATAAACTCAGAGAAATTAAGCAAGTTCGTCAGGTCGTACTCGAAAGGCAAAAATCTGAAGTCTCGGTTGTTCGAAGTTGGATGATCGCAGGTCTTGCTTGTTTGATGTTAGGTGGCGCACTCTTAGGTCTTATCATAGCAAGTGAATATAGATCTGAATACCACTACCGCTCACAAGGCAAGATACTGCCAGGGGAAACTCTAGATGTTTTCGATATCATTAAGCAGACTCAACTTTCGGACGAAGCTGAAACGCAAAGGTTTGATTTAAAAAAACAAGCGATGATTGATCGAATCGACCAAAAAGATATTATATCAAACACCAATCGAGGCGACTCATTTGTTGAGAAAGTAAGTGACGGTAAACGCCATTTTATCAAATACTTTCAAGACCAAGTAAGGGTAACTTCTAAGTGGCTTTTGGCGCCAGCGCTGATGTTTTTGCTCGGTAGTTTTGGCTGTTTTTTTATTAGTTACCGCTGGAAATAAACAACGGGGTTAAAGCTCCGTTGCTTTTTAGCTGCAGATTAATCTAAATTTCACCTGTTATTCTTGCAGTGCTAGTGTTGCCATTTTCTTAATGCTTTCAAATGATTTCGCACCCGCAATAAATAAACCATTGTGGCAAAACATAGCATCGGTAATGCCTATCACTTCACTAAGCGCTTTATCAGATAAACCACCCCATTGTTTAGGCAGCGGTTTTCGGTCTTCAAATGAATCTAGTTCGACAGCGACTGTATGAATCATCCATGAACCCGACAAAGAGGGGTAAATAATGAATAAAGCCTCATCACTAAGGGACTGAACCGTTTTTTTCCACGGAGTGTATTTTTCTAACACAATCACTTTGGGATCGTTTGTATTTTCAATCGCTTTAGCAACAATGGCTTTGGCATTAAAGTTACCTTGTGCAGCCGCGATGAATCGAGCTAAAACACGCGATGCAAAATCAACCGCCTCATCAAAACAGGCATCAAATTGACCCTCTTCTTCCCAAGTAGGATTAAACATCGCAATAGTTTGGCTAAGGCTAACACCGTCATAAACCCCTTCAACATGACCGCAATCGAGGGCGTCAATCGGGGATACTAGTTCAACATCAACCGCATTTGCGACATCTTGATTGCCTTGGCATATTTCTAAACCATATTTTTGCCAAATCAAACCAAGTGAAGAATAAGGAACACCGTTGTCGCGCTCACCTGCTCCACCACGTTGATGATGATCAAAGCGGTCTGCATCGGCGTCATATTTACCACCGACATCAATCACAATATGGGCCTTGCTAATTAATTCTAAATCACGTGTGCGTATGAGTTTAAAAGAAGGAATAATACGCTTGAGAGCAGCGACACTAAAAACATCATCCGCATGAAAATTACCGCTGTGAGTTGCTATTGTTTTATCATTCATTTGTATTCTTCATTTAAATAGTGTCATTTTACCAAAGGGTGAGAGATTCTATACGAAGACGACTAACAAAAACAGCGGGTTTTTAATTGCTAAAATGTCTACCCAGCAAAATGAACAAAGATATGAAAGACCTCTTTATTGCCGTTAGTGGTGATACCTGTTTTGACCTTCTCTTTGCCGCTGTTTTTGTCGCTGGTATCGTCAAACCCATCAAAATGAGTGACAAAGTGCTTTTGGTATTGTTGCCATAGTTCAGCAAATTTGTTGGTTGTTGTTTTGACATAAACCAAAATAAAATTTCGACGATTGCCCGTGGTGTCATAACTATCCACCAGTTTATTGTAGTGCCCGTTAATGACAGTGGTATTTAACCCTTTGAGAATAAAGGCTTCTATCACACTTTCGGCGACACCCGTTTGACTGTTTCTAACAACAAAATCTCGTTCACCCGCGCGATTACCTGATTTTGACTTGCCGCCCCGGCTCTGGTCGGCGACATTATATTCTTTGTACAATAATGCGTTTCTATAGCGGTCGTTGGTTAGGTCCTCTGTCTCGCCGCTGATGGCATGGCCGCTTTCAGTTTCAATCTGGCTAATTGCGATAAGATCTTTGGTGAGTTTGTCATAGTCAAAGCGGGTATCGTCTTTGATGCGGTAGCCGTCGAGTAAGTCTTTGATGGCAAAACGATGGGACTTTTGCTTGCCGGTGGCAATTTTTAGACGAATGTGTTCATCGCCCTGCGCTTCGCATTCCACCAAGTGGTCGTAATCTTCATAACCGACAACTTGGGTGTCGAGCAACAATGGCACCTGCTCATCACAAATTAAATTTTCGCCGTTCACGACTCGCAAGGTATGGCGGATAATAGTCAGCAGTTCTTTGGCCGCGCGACCTGTGTTGTTAATAGCAATGACGATGGTTTTCTTTTCTTCATCTGAAATGACCACAGCCTGACAATCGCCATGATGTAAAAACACCCCCCGTTGCCAATATTTATCTCCTTGTTTGGCGATATAGTCTTTCATTTTGACAATAAACTGCGATATCACGCTTTTTTTCAGTAAGTTGTGATAACGATACCTAAAATTCAGCCCGGTTTGAAAATCAGCCAGTGCAAAGTCTGGCTGATTGGGGTTAAGTTTCGACGGTATTAAAATGCTGGCATCATCAATGCTAAATGACAGTTCAAATTGATTCAGCAGGTCTTTTAGCCAATTATAGTGACGGGTTTTATATTTACTGTCACCGCTAAATATCTGCTTAAACTGGGCTTGGGTGAGCAAAGCGCTGCTGGTGACAAGCGGTGAGCGGATGATTTTATACACCCCGTTGGTGACCCACAGCGGATTAATAATTTGCATCACCGACAAACGGTCATTGTCTTTATAGGTGACTATGGTGCCAATTTGGTTGAGTATGGTGAGCAAGGTGTCTTGTAACTGTTCATTATCTATACCATTGTTTTGGCACAAGGTTTCGTAGTCATCGTTTTCGATAAAATCCTGTTTGCCCCCTGACATATCCTCTAATTGTTGTTTACCTTTGCCCAGCTTTGCGGCAACGGGAATTTAATGTCTTCAAGTGCGGCCACCTGTTGTTCAATGCTACTTGTTAAATTGGCAATGGAGTGTGTGATTTTTTGCTTTGCCTCAACGTCTATGTCGTCATCATTTTCGGCAGACAAGTAAAGCACGTCAACGATATTAAACTCGTCTTTATAGCGGTTTAAATCAAAACTAAAACCGGCATTCAAATCCCGTTTATTAACGACGATGATAATCGGCGAGTCGCCGCCATTGGCTTTGATCACACTCAACCAATGGTAAATGGCCGAGTCATTATCTTCTTTTTGCGAGTCGAGCACATAAAGGTATAAGCTTCTGGTACTTAAGAAAAACTGATGGGTTTGATGGGTGATCTCTTACCCGGCGAAATCCCAAATATTAACGCGAATATCGTTGTCCAGTTGATGGTTTTGAATATCAATGCCCGGGGTGCTTTTTTGGTTGGGATTGTGGCGACGGCCCAAAAGCCGATTAATTAACGACGTTTTACCCACTCGCTCATCACCAACCACCAAGACCTTTGCCTCGTTGAGTAGTTTGGTGTTTTTATCTTGAACTTCGAGCAAATAGGTGATGAGTTCTTGAGCGTATAAATTCTTTTCGATGCCTTTTAGGTGTCGTGTGACTGGGTTGCCTGCTAAACCTAGACCACCCAAGTTTTTTAATCTATGCAGTGATTCTGGCAAGCTTGTCAGATTGTTTGAATGTAAATAGAGTATTTTCAGGTTTTGCAATTGCCCAATAGATTCCGGTAAACTTGTCAGGTTGTTTGAGTCAAAACTTAGCCATAGCAAAGCAGGATTGGCACTAATCACTGCCCAATCATTATAGCGACGCTCATTAATGGCCAGCTGGGTCAATTGGTTCTGCGGAGTAAGAATGTAACTATTTTTAGCACCATAGCCC
>JABSOG010000718.1 GCA_013216025.1 Algicola sp.
TAGCCTCAGCGATAATGATGTTCGGTCAATTCTTGAGGACGCTGCTGGCAACCTTTGGATAGGTACCCTAAACGGTGGTCTTAACCTATTAAACAGACAAACCAATACCTTTGTGCACTATCGCCACAATGCAAATGATACCAACAGTGTAACTGATGGCTTTATCTCAATCATTCATGAAGACAGTTTAGGTCACCTTTGGATAGGCACAGCCAACGGCTTAAACCGCTATAACCCAATATCAAAAAACTTTACCCGTTTCACCCATGTAGCAGATGACCCCACCAGCATCAGCCACAACACCATTTATGCCCTTTACACCGCCCAAGATGGTTCGCTTTGGGTTGGTACCGGTGGCGGCGGCCTTAATCACTTTAATCATCAAAGCCAAACTTTTACCCGTTACCAACATAACCCCGATAATGCCAATAGTTTAAGTCACAATACGGTTTATTCGATTGACCAAGACCCACAAGGCAATTTTTGGATTGGTACGGATGGCGGGCTAAACAGATTCGATGCCAAAACCAACGCATTCACGCACTACCGTGAAAAAGACGGCCTACCCAGCGATAGCGTTTTGACTGTGCAGGGCGATAAAAACGGCAACCTTTGGCTCGGCGCTGGCGGCATATCGCTTTTCGACCCAACGTCAGCAACCTTTAGAAACGGTATTGGTGCCAGTGCAGGCTGTAGTAGCGGCGGTCAGGGCGCTAACTACCAAGCGACTGACGGTAAACTTTATTTTGGCCATTGCAGCTTTTATCCCAGCCAAGCGATAGTACCCAGCCAACCGCCGCAGGTAGTTTTCACCGATTTTCGCCTGCTCAACAAAAGCGTGGCTATCAACGGCGATAACAGTCCAACTGTACTGACTCAGGTAATAAACCAAACCGAGGCCATCACCCTCTCCCACGAAGACAACATTTTGTCTTTTGAATTTGCCGCTTTGCATTATGTTGACCCCAAAAAGAACAAATACCGATACAAACTGGACGGGTTTAATAAAGACTGGATTGAAACCGCAGCTGACAACCGCCGGGCAACTTTTACCAACTTAGCTGCGGGTGACTATACCTTCAGGGTTAAAGCCAGCAATCATAAAGGGGTTTGGAGTGAGCAAGACCGCTCCATAAAGCTCACTGTCACCCCCGCCCCGTGGTTTACTTGGTGGGCCAAATCTTTTTATGTACTGGTGGCCTTTTCATTATTTGGCACCGTGGTTTATCTAAACCATTTGCGACACCGGGCCATTATCCGCTCTCAACAAAATGCCGAGCTGGCCAATCAGGCCAAAAGCATTTTTGTCGCCAATATTTCTCACGAAATTCGCACCCCACTCAATGCGGTGCTCGGTTATACCCAAATGCTTGAACGCGAGCCGGGACTCGCCGACCAATACAAACAAAAAATCAGCATTATCGACCGCTCTGGCCATCATTTGTTGGCATTAATCAACGACATTCTTGATATCTCTAAAATGGAAGCCAACGCCATGGAGTTGCACGAAGTAGACTTTGAACTGGTCGATCTCATCGAGGGTATTGCGGTGATGTTTGATGGTCGCTGCGCTGAAAAACACCTCGACTGGCGATTTGTCAATCAGGTAGATAATCACATTGCGGTACATGGCGACCAAGGCAAGCTGCGCCAGATTTTAATCAATCTACTGGGTAATGCCGTTAAGTTCACCGCCAAAGGTTCGGTGACGTTAACTTTGTCTTGCCAGAACCCTGACCACTATCATTTTGAGGTCGCCGACAGTGGTATTGGCATTGCCCTCCACGAACAAGTGTCGATTTTCAGGGCGTTTAGCCAAACAACCGAAGGTGCCAAACACGGCGGTACCGGGCTGGGTTTGGCCATCGCTAGCAAACAGGTCAAGTTGATGGGGGGCCAATTAAAGCTGACCTCGACTATCAATCAAGGCAGCCAATTTTATTTTACCCTGCCCCTGGCAAAGGCTGATGTGGCCATTGAAGCCCGTCATTCAAGACAACTGCACGCCATAAAACTGGCCCCGGGCGTCAACGTGTCGGCTCTGGTGGTTGACGATGTTAAAGAAAACCGCGACATTCTCACCCATATGCTGCAAGACGTGGGCATCACGGTTTTGATAGCTCAAAATGGTCAAGATGCGCTAGACAAGTTACATCAAGCAGACAGCGAAACTGAGGGATTGCCTGACCTGATTTTCATGGATGTTCGTATGCCATTGATGGACGGTGTACAAGCATTCAAACACATTCAACAAGACTTTAAAGACCGTTGCCCCACCTGCATTGTGGTCACTGCCCACGCCATGCAAAGCGATGTTGAGCACTATTTGCATCAGGGTTTTGACCACTACATCGCCAAACCTTTTCGCTTTGAAGCCATTTATGAGTGCATTCATCATTTGTTGGATGTTGATTTTCTTTATGAGAATGAGGATGAGGATGAGCCTGCACAAGCAGCCGATACAACAGACTTTTGTATCCCCCCAGCACTATATCAATCGATTAAACGCTCTGCCGACGAATATGAAGTATCAAAACTCGAAGATTGTTTGATTGAATTGGGTAATATGGGCACACCGGGCAAACAATTGGCAGATACGCTGAACAAATATCTGGCCAGTTACGATATGACGGGGCTGCTTGAGCAACTGTCCAAGTTAAAGGTAAAACAAAAGGCACAGTTGTCGACGACAAGCTGCTAAACTTATTTTGATGAACATATACGCGATGAAGAACAGGACAAAAAAAAGATGAACCATGACGACATCGATCTAACGGGTTATAAGGTAATGGTTGTAGATGATACCCCTGCCAATATGGATATTCTGCGCGGTATCCTTAAAGATCAGGGCTACCGAATTTTTGCCGCCCCCAGTGGTGAATTGGCGCTTGAGATAGCCCCAAAAACCCTGCCCGATATTATCTTGCTCGACATTATGATGCCGGGAATTGACGGTTTAGAGACCTGTCGGCGGTTAAAAAAAATGCCGAAAACCAGCCATATTCCAATCATTTTTGTTACCGCAAAAACCGAGATGCAAGATCAGCTTGACGGTTTTGCCGCCGGGGGCGTCGATTACATTCACAAACCCATTCATCGCGAAGAAGTATTAGTCAGAGTGCATACCCATTTAGAGATTGTCGCGCTGTTTAAGGCTCAAGACGCCTCGTTTAGAGCCCAAGAAAAACTCAGTGAAGAATTAACCAAAAAAAACAAAGCGATTATCGACACCCAGCAACAGCTAGTGCAGTCCGAAAAAATGGCCTCTTTGGGCACCCTCACCTCGGGCGTTGCTCACGAAATTAACAACCCTAACAATTTTGTTCATGTCAGTGCGCAAAACCTCCAAGTTGATTTAACCCGACTCAACAAGTTTCTCATTGCGCTGGCGGGTGATAACGCCGATGAGGCCGTGCTGGATAGCTTTGACCGCCAATTCGCGCCCTTACACAAACATATTGAGATGATCACTGAAGGGTCCACCCGCATCAGAGACATTGTTCAAGACTTACGTGTTTTTACCCAATTGGATGCGGGCAAACTCAAAGACATTAATGTCTGTGATTGCATTCATTCGACGGTTAATTTGGTGCGGACCAATTACCTTAAGGTGGTTGAGTTTGTCATCGACCTGCCACCCGAGTTGGTGTTACAGTGTTACCCGGCCCAGCTCAATCAGGTGTTTATGAACCTTATTGTCAACGCCTGTGATGCCATCCGGCAAAGGCAGTCCCACCAAGCCTCGACCCAGCCTGAAGTGGCACGCGGCACCGTTACTATCGCTTGCAAGGCGCTAGGCAACAGCATTGAAATCACCATAAAAGACGATGGCTACGGCATGACTGAACAAACCAAAAACAAACTGTTCGAACCCTTTTACACCACCAAAGACGTGGGGGAAGGTAGCGGACTGGGTTTGTCTATTTCGTATGGCATTGTACAAAAACACCAAGGACAGCTGACAGTCGAGTCTAAATTGGGTAAAGGCTCGGTATTTACGTTAACTTTGCCGAGCATTTAATTTTGTGTGTGGTAGCCTGCCAATTTTGCTATACACTTAATTGTATACTTCATCATCAAAGGGAAAACCGGCATAGTGAATCGAAACCAACGTCTAACCAAGCTGATGAGATGGGTTGTACTGACGTTGTGTGCTATCGGTTTTACGATGAGTTGCGCAGCCAGAAATAGTATTGCCAGACCATTGATATTAAATGACAACACTGAACAATATCCACTGGGACTCAAGCTCGAACTGCTCGAAGACCCACAAGCCCAGTGGAAACTATCCCAAGTTTTAGTCGCCCCGCTCAAAGATCAATTCGTACCCAGCACCCAGAAAATACCCAATTTCGCTTTCACCGATTCAGCTTACTGGGCCAGAATAACCCTCGACAGTCGTTCTAAACAAACCAAAACTTGGTTGCTTGAGGTCGGGTACGCATTGCTTGATAAGGTCAACGTATCGTTGATCACCTTAGGCCGGGTGGAACAAACTTGGGAAACAGGCGATCTCTTACCTTTTTCTTACCGACCCATCAAACACACCAATTTTGTTTTCCCCATCACCTTACGCCCTAACCAAAGAGTCACGCTATTGATACGGGTTCAAACCAAA
>JABSOG010000071.1 GCA_013216025.1 Algicola sp.
CCTGGAAAGTGTGTAAACGGTAACGTTTCGAGGGTTCGAACCCCTCTCTCACCGCCATCATAAAATAACCCGCAATTTGCGGGTTTTTTTATGCCCATGGATGGGCGGTATCCTAAAAATTACCGGGAGCAATTTCAGGGTATGGCGGTAAGGGAGAGATGAGAACTTTAGTTCGACAAAAATGTCTGGAACATTTTTGAACGCGCACGGCGCGGCCCGCAGGGTGAAATGCATGGACGCATTTCATAATCTCTCTCTCTCCGCCATATTAAAGGCAAAACCCGCTCATGGCGCGGGTTTTGCCGTTTATGGTCAAGGGTTTGGCAAAACCCCTGGTTGTTCATGTAATCTAAAACAACGGGCTTTGTCCTTCGATATACCAGACCCCTTCGGTGGTTCTGTCATCAAGGTTTAACCAGATCCTCTCAATATTGGCGTTATCTCGAACTTCGCTAAGGACTGCATTGTCTTTGCTGTTGGTCGGAACGGCGAAGTGATACTGATTGCCTAACGCCTGACAGGCTGATTGACCTTGCGACCAGTTGCCAACGTCTGCCGACAATGCCCAATCACCGTTACTCTCACCTTTACACGCATGGTGGAAGTAAGTACTGCAATAGTCGTCATTCCAGCGGCCATCGTATCGCATGCTGCCACAATCCTGACCATTGCCCAGATCGTTCGGTTGGTTTGTCGCCCAGCTCCATATAGACGCCTTTAAACGCCCATCATCTGTGACCATATCATCAAGATTAACAATGTTGGCACCTTGCTTGAAAAATTCCCGAACATCTGAGCTGTTGATATAGTCAGTGCTGCCACCCTCAATTACATTGGCAATCGTGCCGAGGGTCGTTCGGTCTTCCCAGACTCGACCAATCCGCCCAAGGCCAGTATAGGCGGTATTTTTCCAATCGCTGTTGCTACGGCAACCGCCACTTCCCCAAAGTAACACTTTTTTGCCAGCCTGCAAAATGTCGGCTTTGGTCGCAGATCTGGGTATCGAGCCACATCCACCCGAGCGATAAATCCAATTGCCGATCCGCGAATTGATTTGATCAAAGGCTTGCTGATGATTGCCATCCATATGGTCTTCAACCATGAGGATGATCACTTGATTGTCACTGTTTGAGCTATCCAGCCAACTTTTAACCTCATCAAGCCCTTCGGTGAAATATTTATCGTTAATCGAACAAACACCATGGCACATCAGCAGGCGTTTGGGATATGAAAACAAGCTTTCCATCTTGGTGGTCCAATGAACATCAATTTCAATAAATCTCGCCCCTATTTTCAACTGGTTTTTGATATTGTATTTTTGCTGAGGATCAAGGTAGCGGCAACCGACACTTAAATTGCAAGCAGTGTAGGCTTCACTGTTGTAGGTGTTGTGGGTGCCGAGAATATTGTTGTCAGACATAGGCGCATGGACATCAACCAATCGTTGCAATGCCGCAGCTCTGCCTGCCCAGCTGTCATTGAAGTCGCTGATAGTGCCTGCATTCACCGTCGAAACAGTAGCTATCAGCCCGAGAATGGATGCTGCAAGTGTTTTGCCCAATGGTTTATTTGTTGTCATTGTATTTACCTTTTTTGTTGTTTTGTTGTTTTGTTGTTTTGTTGATTGGCAATGTGACAAAAAATGTGCTTGGTAGGAAGTTAAATCAGGTGACAACAAGGGGCCTCAGGTCTGTTTTCAGCTGTAACCTTGGGTGCTAAGTAGCTGAAAAGTATAATGAAATCTTAATTGGTTAAATGTCACCTTTTGTTTTCACTCTGAGGGTTCGAATCTCTCCTTAGTGCCATATAAAACCCCGTTAGCTCAATGAGTTAACGGGGTTTCTTTGCTTCTTTGGCGTTGTGGTGGATCAATCTTAGTCATAAAAGTGGGTGTTGTTCATTTGATTAGAGCATCTTAAGGGCTATGTTTTACAGATATGTTGTTGAATATATAATTAGGACCTATTTTTTGTTTTTAAACAATGGATGCGGCATGGGTGTTGGGTTCGTTTATATTTCATTAAACCCTGCCTTTCCAAACTTAACAAAGACGGGACTGGCAATAAATAAATTACCTTTAAAAATTACGGAGGCGTGCCATTGGGCAAAATATTTGATAACAATGCTGAGTTAAGCGAGTGGCTAGATTCGAATTATTGGTTCGAGGATGGCTTTATGCTCAATTATACCTTTGACCAAAAAAGTAACTCAATTTCAATGCTGCTTGCTTATCAAATTGATGGCACATATGAAGCAAACACGCAACGGACTTTAAAGGTATTCTCGGTTAAGGCCCTAGCTGTTATTAATTGTACAAGCTTGGAGGAAGATGAATGGTCAGCCGACCACTGTATGGAAGGTGTCAATGTAACAGCTAGCGATGTTGTGTCATTTGCTCTCTACTGTCCCAAGTTTATAGAAATAGAATGTAGTAGAGTAATCGTTAATGAAGAACCAAATAGAGTCGAAGTTGTAAAGCCATGGTTGAGTGGCACAGAACTGTTTATCTCAGTTCATGGGGCTAATCTACCTAGCCCGGGTGATTGGTTAAGTTGGTTCAAGACGTTCGGACATGATCTTGGGTGGCGTTGTTATGGTGGTGATTTAACCGACACAGCTAAAGTGCCACAGCGCTCATACGATGGCTGGTTCCTTCAAGAAACAAGCCAAATGTCACAAACGACTCAGGGGTTATTCTTCAAGCATTGTAGCCAAAGCGGTAATACATTTAGAGTTTCTTTTCAGCGCACAGAATTGCGCGATCCGGTTTGGCAATCATTAAAAGAAATCGTACTTAGATATAAGGATATCGAGATTAGTTCAGGTAACTGTAAGTTCAACAACGAACAATGGGCAATCAAACTCGATGAAAAGGAATAGATATGAGCATACTTAACGAAGTGAGTGAGTATTGGGGCTGGGTTGGTATAGTGCCCGAGGAAGTTATCGCCGAAAATGAATTCGGCAATTTGATTGTTAAAGCAATGAAGAAACAATCACCTATAAAGGCCAGCCAGCATTGCCACAAAAATGTGGCAGGAGCGCCGCAAATGTCACTTGCTCCGGGAGGGTTATTGCGGTGTCATGTATCAATAGGGAAGGTTATGGATTTTGAGAGAGTTATACAAAACTGAAAAGCATATGCCACCGCCATAGAAAAAATTGGCGGTGAAGTTCGAGCGTATTCTGTGGGGGAACCCGCGACTGAAAGAGAGATATTATCGCTAGAAAAAAATCTTGGCTTAATTAGAGTGGAAGCCCAAAATGTGGATGTAGCGGTTAAGTAACAGGAATTTTTTAAAATATATGGTTACAGTACATAAAATGGAATTTTCCAGAAATAAAACTAATAGACTGATTCGGGCATTTGCCAGCCCACTGATGTCAAATGCCAAATGGGTCAAGCTGTTGGGCGTGCTGTCATCGATAAAAGGAATAAATTGCAAGGCTACTGTAAAACTGGTTTGGGATGAAAACCCAAGGGATTTGCGCATTGATGATGAGTTGGAATATAACTTCGATTATTATGCGCAGTCCATGGAGGCAATGATAAGTGGTTATCCGAGTGGATGGTATGACTACAAGGAGATTGAATGGCACAGTGAAACATCAACCTATACAGCGTATAGGGCCAAAATCAAATTACATCTATCTACTCAATGCCGTTTTTATTGCCTTTCGAAGCCCCACAATTAATGATAAATTACGCCCCGCAAGATTTGAGTAAAGCGTTGGTTTCATTTTAACCAAACCCAACTACCACCCAAACCTGAACTTAAACACACCCGCATTATGTCATAACGACTCAGAGGCAATGGTTGTTCAATAAAATTATTCCGCAAAGCTGGTTTGGTCGGTTTTTTCACCGTCGCACCAAGCTCATCGTCTGTACTCAAGGCATAGAATTGCAATCTGAAACCTTCGACTGGCAGCAACTGCACTGTCCGCCTACTGTTGAATTTGGCTTGTTGGGTTGCAGGCTCAGCTTTAAGGTTGAACAACGCCACTATACTATCTGCCATTTATGGTACGGCTTGTTGTATTATCACAAACATACGTTCACTGAACTTTGGGCCGATGCCAATCAGCACAGGTTAAAAACGTTGCTTGATAAACTGACGCAACTAGCGATGACCAAATACTTGCGGCAGTCTTATGTGAGTGCAGTGAAAAGAGCCGTTGCAGATGAAGGGCAACGCTGGTTGTCTTGGGAAAATAACACCGCCTTGTCAGTTGAAAACCAAAAGCAAGTGACCACCCTTAAGCAGTGGGCCGGTTGGTCTGAAGACGTTATCGCCTCAATCAGAGAAAACTACATTGTGCGCCAACTTAGCCGCTATGCAGAATACTTTGACCAAGTCGAAGACCAGCCACTGAGTGAGCGGCAGCGACGAGCCTGTATTATCGATGACGACAATAACCTGTTGTTGGCAGGCGCAGGCACTGGCAAAACCAGCGTGATGGTCGGCAGGACAGGTTACCTTATTAAAAGCGAGCAAGCTGCGCCCAAAGACCTATTATTGTTGGCTTTTGGCCGTAAGGCAGCCAACGAGCTTGATGAGCGGATCACCAAGAAGCTAAACACCACAGATATACGCGCCAGTACATTTCATGGTCTTGGGTTAAGGATCATTGCCGAGGTCGAAGGTAAAACACCTGATCTGTCAGTTTTCGCTGAAGATGAAGAAGCAAAGTCAAAATGGGTTCAACACTGTTTTGAACAATTGCTCGAAGTCGCCGCATACAGACAGTTGGTATTGCAGTACTTCAGTAAATACTATTACGTCGAAAAGAACCCGACAGATTTTGCCAGTCTGGGCGCGTACTACCAATATTTGACAGACAATGACGTGCGTAGCCTTAAAGGTGATTTGGTCAAGAGCTTTGGTGAGCTATACATCGCCAACTGGCTATTCCAACATGGTATTGAGTATGTGTGCGAAGCGCGCTACGAGTATGACGTTAGCAGCGTAGAGTTTAGGCAATACAAACCCGATTTTTATCTGACCGAACAGCAAATCTATATTGAGTATTATGGTATCGACGAAAATGGCGATACCGCGCCATACATTGACAGAGCGCGTTATCACCGGTCGATTTCTTGGAAGCGCAAAGTACATGAAAAATACAAGACCGGCTATATTGAGCTGTTTTATAGTCAGCATAAATCTGGCGACCTTTTATCTGCTTTGAAGTATAAGCTGGGTGAACAAAGCTATATTGCGCAGCAATTACCCGACCAAGCCATATTGTCGACCTTGCGGGAAATGGGCCGGATCACCGAGCTTGCCAAGCTGTTTGCTCAGATGATTGGTTTATACAAAGCAGCCTGCATTGACGGAAAAAGTGAACAATCAGTTATCGCAAACGCCAAAGACATTAACCAATCGACCAAAGCACTTGAGCTGCTAAGGCCGGTGTTATCGGCCTATCAATCGCATTTGCAACAAAGCCAACAAATTGATTTTGAAGATATGATTGGCAAGGCCCTTGGTTATATTCAATCCGGAAGATTCAAATCGCCGTGGTCTTATATTATGGTTGACGAATTGCAGGATATCTCTGAACCCCGCGCACGCTTGGTCAGAGCGTTGCGAGTTAGCAATCCGGGCACTTCGGTGTTTGCTGTTGGCGATGATTGGCAAGCTATTTATCGTTTTAGTGGCGCAGACGTGAGTTTAACGACGAATTTTGCCGGGTATTTTGGTCAAACGGCACAAACCACTTTGGATAAAACCTATCGGTTTAACGATCGTATCGGCAATGTTGCCACGGCATTTGTTGGTCAAAACCCGGCACAAATAAACAAAACAATTGAATCGAATGACAAACAAAGCCAACCTGCCGTGTCTATTTTACGCAAGAGCGAAGCACCCCGCGGAGGGATAAAGCAACCCACTGAGTATTTGAACGGTTCGCTCGAACAGGCTTTGACAGCGATTCAAAGTCGGGTGGAAGATACTGCCAGCGTCTATTTACTGGCAAGGTTTTGGTTCTTGTTACCAGACAAATCATTATTGCCGCAGCTCGCCCGTCAATATCCAACACTGAAAATACAGTGTCAGTCTTTCCATGCATCCAAAGGTAAAGAAGCTGACTTTGTTATTGTCATGGGCTTGAAGACTGGCAAACATGGCTTCCCTTCAACCAAAGTCACCCCGGCATTGTTGGATGCTTTGTTACCAAGTGAAGAAAAATTTAAGTTTGCAGAAGAACGACGACTGTTTTATGTAGCGCTAACCCGAGCAAAAAAACGGGTATATGTGCTGGCAGATATGTCAGATACCAGCGGCTTTGTGACCGAACTGGTCGAACAAAAGTATGATGTTGAACTCAATGAATTTGCAACATCGGTGACCCAGTTATTCAGTGATGACATCAAGTGTATTCGTTGTAACGAAGGTACTTTAAAGAGTCTTGTGGGCGAATTCGGACGGTTTTTTGGTTGTTCATTGTCACCGCGTTGCAAGCATACCGAAAAGGGTTGTGCCCAGTGTGAAAGCCCAATGTCGCGCAGCCTGATTAAGGGCTGGCAAGTTTGTTTGAATGAAACCTGCGATCACATAGCACCGGTTTGTAAAACATGTAACAGCCAAATGAAACTTAAGAACGGATCACGCGGGGCTTTTTGGGGGTGTAATAATTACAACTACAAAACCAAATCAGGATGCCAATATACCATTAGTGAGACGAAGTTGGTTGTGCCGGAGAAACTGTAGTCAGCACATTTATGTGCGCCTCCAATCAAAGACATTAACCATTGAATCAACAGCCAAGCGGTTATTCAAATTCAAGCTGCAAAATCACTTGGGTTGATTATCGTTAATGAACCTCAAAAAGTTACCCACATCACTTGTGAGGCTTCGGCCTTGCTTTTGTGTTTCTGATAATAAAAGGCTGTATATAAAACCATCTATTTATTGGCGATACAGCAGGGTTTATACTAGGCTGTGTTTATATACAGCCAATGTAGACACCGCATCCATGAAGTATTTTATTGACCCTACTATAGATTGCGTCTTCAAAAAGATTCTCGCGGCAGCTGGCCATGAAAATCTGTTACTTGACTTTCTTAACAGTATATTGAAACCCATCGCGAAAATAATGCAAATTGTGGTGCAAAACCCATATAACGAAAAGGATTATTTGAAAGACAAACTGTCGATTGTGGATATTAAGGCACAGGATGAAAATGGTACGGTTTATCAAATAGAAGTGCAAGTGGCAACACCAGAGTATTTGGCTCAAAGAATGTTGGCCAACTGGGGCGATATTTATCAAGGTCAATTGACAGAAGGTGTTGGTTTTAGTGATCTTAAACCAGTGATCTCTATTTGGTTGCTTACCAGTAATTTGATAAAACACTCTGACAGTTGCCATCACCATTTTGAATGTTACGACAGACACCATGACGTGCTGTTGTCCAATCATATGGCCATTCACGTATTGGAATTGGCCAAGTGGTGTAAACCTGACAGATTACAATCGGAGGATAATTGGTTATACTTCTTTAAAGAGGGCAAGAGTTTTAAAGTATTGCCGCCAGAATTAAAGAAAATACCGCAGATGAGAGAAGCCATGAGTGTTTTAACCGCATTTTCTGACCAAGCCGAGAATTATCATCGTTACAAAACACGCCAGCAGATTTTGAGAATTCAATTGTCTGATGAGCAAGTCGCGAAGAAACGAAAATTGCAATTGGTTGAAGCTCAAGTTGCGACAGAACAGGCGGAAGCTGCAACAGAACAGGCGGAAGTTGCGACAGAACAGGCGGAGGCTGCAACAGAACAGGCGGAAGCTGCAACAGAACAAGCGGAAGCTGCAACAGAACAAGAGCGGGCAGAAAAAAACAAATATAGGGCAATGCTGCGAAAGGCCGGTATTGACCCAGACAACGCGCCTTAATCGCTAATATTGCGTCCTCTTCATCTGCTTACGATGTCCCCCACCCTGATAAGGCGTTAGTGCTACAACATCGCCGTTTTCAGTGAACTGCAACGTCAACCCCCGTTTGGCACTTTATGTATCCACAATGTAATTTAATCACACCATATTCGACACAAATCATTGACAATTTGCCCCAAGTATTGCACCTTTCATACTGAAAAAAGATACGAAGCGGTAGACAGGATAATCAATGGATAAGAAAAAGCTCAGTGAAGCCGACATCATCAGCAAATTCATCATGCCAGCTATCGAAGGGGCCGGGTGGGATCAGATGACCCAGATTCGCCAAGAAGTGCAAATTCGCGATGGTAAAGTGGTTGTGCGTGGTCAAGTCGGTGCCCGGCAAACCGCCAGGCGGGCAGATATTGTCCTTGAATACAGTCCCGGTCAGCCGTTGGCGGTTATCGAAGCCAAAGCCAACAAATACAGTATGAGCAAAGGCATACAGCAGGCGTTGGAATATGCCGGATTTCTCGAAGTGCCCTTTGTTTTTTCATCCAATGGCGATGGATTTGTTTTTCATGATAAAACCAATTTAATCCAACGCGAAACAGCTATTGCCTTGTCTGCCTTTCCATCACCCGAGCAACTATGGCAAAAATATATAGCCTATCGCGGATTGAAAAAACAGCAACTGCCATTATTGACCCAGGGTTATCACGACGATGGCAGCGGCAAAGCGCCGCGTTATTATCAAAACCATGCCATCAACAAATCCCTTGAAGCCATTGCGCTCAATAAATCGAGGTTATTATTGGTAATGGCCACAGGCACAGGTAAAACCTATACCGCCTTCCAAATTATCTGGCGTTTGTGGAAAGCTGGGATCAAAAAGCGCATTTTGTTCTTGGCAGACCGCAACATACTGGTCGACCAAACCCGCAACAATGATTTTCAACCTTTTGGTGAGGCAATGACCAAAATTGGCGGACGGACAATCGATCCCGCATTTGAAATCCATCTGGGTTTGTATCAAGCCATGACCGGCACTGAAGAAAGCCAAAAAATATTCAAGCAGGTCAGCAAAGACTTTTTCGACCTAATAGTGGTAGACGAGTGCCATCGCGGCAGTGCATCAGAAAACAGCGCATGGCGCGAAATACTCAGCTATTTTGATTCGGCGACCCAACTGGGCCTAACCGCCACCCCCAAAGAAACCAAAGACGTTTCAAGCTCTGAATATTTTGGCGACCCGGTTTATACCTATTCACTTAAACAAGGTATTGAAGACGGCTTTTTGGCCCCTTACAAAGTGGTGCGTATAGATATCGACATTGACGAGGGTTGGACACCAGTAGATGGCCAACGTGACAAACATGGTAAAATTATCGAGCAGCGAGTTTATAACCAAAAAGACTTCGACCGCAAACTGGTGATAGATGAACGCACCGACTTGGTCGCACAAACTGTCACCAATTACCTTAAACGCACCGGGCCTATGTCAAAAACCATGCCGAAAGAATGCGCATGGCACTGGTCAACCTAAACCCGCAACAGATGGCCAAAAATGCCAAATATGTGATGAAAATCACGGGTGATGATAAAGAAGGTAAAGCCCAGCTCGACAATTTTATTAACCCCAAAAAACCCTATCCGGTGATTGCCACCACCTCAGAATTAATGAGTACCGGCGTCGATGCCAAAACCTGTAAACTGATCGTGCTCGACCAACGCATAGAATCCATAACCAAATTCAAGCAGGTGATAGGGCGCGGCACCCGCATCGACGACAAGTTCGAAAAACTGTGGTTTACCATTTTGGATTTTAAGAATGCCACTAAAAAGTTTGAAGATCCGGATTTTGACGGTATGCCACAAAGGATCATTCAAACCAGTACTGGTGAAGTTAATGACCCGAATGATCACGAACTGAGTCGCAAATTAGCGGGTTACGACGAAGAAAACCCTACCGAAGATAACAGGGCGGATGAAGCGCAAGGTGAATATAAAGTCAATCCAGAAGGATTTGGTAGTAACAGCGCAGATGATGACAACGACGAAGGTGCTGTTAAATACCATGTGAGTGGCGAAGTGGTAAAAAAAACCGCCGAATGGGTGAGATATTACGGCCCTGATGGCAAACTCGTCACCGAATCTTTTAAAGATTACACTCGCAACAAAGTCAAAAAACAATATACGTCACTGGACGATTTTGTTCGAAAATGGCATGATGCCGACCGCAAACAAGTCATCATTGACGAGTTGGCCAGCCACGGCGTGATTTGGCAAGCATTGGAAGAGGACATCAGTAAAGAACTCGACCCGTTTGACATGATTTGTCATGTTGTGTACGACCAACCGCCGTTGACTCGTCGCGAGCGGGCCGACAACGTTAAAAAGCGTAACTACTTCACCAAATACTCAGAAGTGGCGCAAAAAGTCCTTAATGCCCTACTCGATGAGTACGCTGATGCCGGGGTTGATGCGGTCGAAAGACAAGATGCGCTAAAAGCCAGCAACATTCGTAAAATAGGCAGCGTGAAAGAAATCAAAATAGATGCCTTTGGGGGCAAAGCCGCCTATAACGAAGCCATTGTTGAACTGGAGCAGGCACTTTATTCTGCATAATCATTAAAATAACGGCAGCCGCTTAATCACCAAAATAGCGGCTGCCGACCAACCACTAAGAGCCATTCATGTCTATCAGTTCTGTTGTAAAATCTATTCAAGATATCATGCGTAAAGATGCCGGTATTGACGGCGACGCCCAGCGATTGGGACAGTTGTCGTGGTTACTGTTTTTAAAAATTTTTGACGCCCAAGAAGAAGAACTAGAGCTAGAACACGACAACTACCAAACGCCCCTGCCTGAGGAGTACTTATGGCGCAACTGGGCGGTCGGTGACAAGGCCGATACCGGCGAAGTACTACTTGAATTTGTTAATGGCAAATTGTTTCCTGATTTAAAAAACTTGCCCGCGACGATAAAAACCAACCCTCGGGGATTCGTCGTCAAAGAGGCGTTCAGTGATGCCTTTAACTACATGAAAAACGGCACCTTGTTGCGACAAGTGATCAACAAACTCAACGAAATTGACTTTACCAACACAGACGAACGCCATTTGTTTGGCGACATGTACGAACAAATATTAAAAGACCTGCAAAGCGCTGGTAATGCTGGAGAGTTTTATACTCCGCGATCGGTCACCCGGTTTATGGTGAACAGAGTCGACCCACAATTGGGCGAAAGCATTATGGACCCGGCTTGTGGCACTGGGGGCTTTTTGGCCTGCGCTTTTGACCATGTAAAAGACAACTACGTGAAAACGGCCAACGACCACCAAACGCTGCAACAACAAATACACGGCGTAGAGAAAAAACAGCTACCGCACCTGTTGTGTACCACCAATATGTTTTTGCACGGCATAGAAGTGCCTGTGCAAATAAAACACGGTAATACCTTGAATAAACCGCTGTCGAGTTGGGATCAAGAAGTGAAAGTCATTGTCACTAACCCACCGTTTGGCGGCACCGAAGAAGACGGTATCGAAAAGAACTTTCCAACAGAAACCCGCACCCGCGAAACCGCTGATCTGTTTTTGCAACTCATCGTAGAAGTGCTCGAAGACGGTGGCCGTGCCGCCGTAGTATTGCCCGACGGCACTTTGTTTGGCGAAGGCGTAAAAACTAAAATCAAAAAACTGCTAACCGAAGAATGTAACCTACACACCATAGTGAGAATGCCTAACGGCGTATTTAGCCCCTATACCAACATTAAAACCAACATCTTGTTTTTTACCAAAGGCCAGCCGACCGAAAACATTTGGTTTTACGAACACCCGTACCCAGAGGGAGTAAAAAGCTATAGCAAAACCAAACCAATGAAATTTGAAGAGTTTCAAACCGAAATTGACTGGTGGGGCGACGAGTCAGACGGTTTTGCCGCCCGAGTAGAAACCGAACAGGCATGGCAAGTCGGCATAGACGAGATAATTAAACGCAATTTCAACCTCGATATTAAAAACCCCCATGTAGGCGAGGTGATTAACCACGACCCAGCCGAATTGCTCGGTGACTTTGCTAAACAGCAAAAAGACATTCAGGGGCTGCGCAATCAGTTAAAAGACATTTTGGCCAAGGCTTTGACCAGTAAAAGTGCCAGCGGCCATGAAGGTCAAGCCTGATGACAGATATACAGTCACTGGTCACCGACAATATTGATGTTTGGACGACGGCAATAAAACAGCGGACAGGCGTAGGGCGCGGCAGCAGTAAAAAGATAGAATTAACCGGTATTAAAAAGCTGCGAGAATTGATTTTAGAGTTGGCCGTGCGCGGCAAACTGGTGCCACAAGACCCTACTGACGAGCCCGCTTCGGTTTTGCTTGAGAAAATTGCTGCTGAAAAGGCGCTGTTGGTAAAGGACGAGAAATTAAAAACAAAAGCAAGTGAGCATATTAGCAAGGATGACTTGTATTTAAAAACTCCAGATGTTTGGGGAAGTTGCCGATTAGGAAACCTTGCGAGGTTTATTGATTACCGTGGTAAAACACCAACAAAACTTTCGTCGGGCATACGCCTGATAACAGCGAAGAATGTTAAGTTTGGTTATATCTCAAAGCAACCGGAAGAATTCATTTCAGCAGAAGAGTATACATCTTGGATGACGAGGGGGTTTCCTAAAATAGGCGATGTTCTTTTTACACCAGAAGCTCCACTGGGCAATGTTGCTGTAATCGACCTAGAAGAGAAGTTTGCGCTGGCACAAAGAGCAATTTGTTTTCAATTTCATGAATCTCAAATATCCAAATTCATTATGTTTGTTATTATGTCCCCGGTATTTCAAGATCAACTCCTCAAAAACGCAACAGGAACGACGGCAAAAGGGATTAAGGCTTCGAAACTTAAAGAAATCATTGTTCCAATTCCTCCATTGAAAGAACAGTTTCAAATTGTTAGAAGAGTCGATGAGCTAATGATCCTTTGCGATCAACTGGAGCAAAAAACAGAAGGTCATATCACCGCCCATCAAACTTTGGTTGAAGTGCTGCTGGGCACTTTAACAAGCTGCAAGAATAATGATGAGTTTCAGCAGAATTGGGCAAGAATCGCCGAACATTTCGATGCCTTATTTACCACAACACAAAGTATTGAACTGTTAAAACAAACCATTTTGCAATTGGCGGTGATAGGCAAACTGGTGCCACAAGACCCCAATGATGAACCGGCTGCAGTTTTGCTGAAAAAAATTGCCGACGAAAAAGTGCAATTGATTAAAGATAAGAAGATTAAAAAGCAAAAGGCTTTGCCTGCGATTACTGAGGATGAAAAGCCTTTTTATTTGCCACAAAACTGGGAGTGGGTGAGGCTTGGTAGTATTTATAGATTTCTTAATGGTTATGCTTTCAAAAGTGAGTGGTTCGAATCTGAAGGTGTAAAAGTTCTAAGGAATATTAACATTGCACATGGTACTACCAAGTGGAATGACACCGCTTTTGTATCTAAAGAAAAGGTGGATGAATTCGCTAGATTCGAGTTGGAGGAGGGCGACATAGTCATTTCTTTAGATCGTCCAATAATAAATACCGGTTTGAAATATGCCATTATCCAGTCTGCTGATTTGCCATGTTTGTTGCTTCAGCGAGTCGCGAAATTCCATAGCTATGGAGATGTGATAGTGCCTATATTTTTGTCTAGATGGCTCGAATCGGATCTATTTATGTCTGCAATAGATCCTGGACGCAGTAATGGAGTACCACACATATCAACTAAGCAGCTTGAAATGATGCTATTTCCATTGTTATCTCAAAATGAACAACACCGAATAGTCGCCAAAGTCGATGAACTCTTAACAATCTGCGACCAACTAAAATCCCAAATATCATCAGCCCAAATCACCCAGTTAAATCTGGCCGATGCCATTGTTGGGCAGGCGGTGAGTTAATGTTTGTTGTTTTTTTGAGAAAAGATGCGGGGATAAATCACCCGCCTTGTCTTCGTAGTCGGCTATCGCGACAGTTTCTATGGAGGCTGTTGCGAAAGCTTCGATAAACGACCAAAGCCACGTGTTGGTATTGTTGAAGCCTATTTACGGCTAGCTTATTCCACGCTCTAAAACAGCAATGGCCTGTCCAGATCCCCCATGCACTACGGTGCCTAATGTCAGGTGTTTTAAACGCCACCCGTCATTTGCGAATTCATTTAACGCTCGGTCAAAGTCGAATGGGCCGATTGAGGTCCTTTTTGACCAACCAATATCAAATTTTAAAACGACTGTCCTATATTCATACTGCTTCATTGTTGGGAGTTCCTCGTAATCTAAGTCGTGAATATCAACGTCGAAAGCCGATGCCAGCGCCTTTTTTGACTGTAGCGAAATCGCTGCCTCCTTCTCGATCCGCTGTATGGTCCTAACACTTAGGCCCGAAGCCAACGCCAACTCTTCCTGAGACCAGGACCTTTCTGTTCTTAGTTCGAGTATTAAATCTGCATCTATTTTCATTTTAGTATCTACCATCACATTGCTTTGGAGACGCTGCTATCATAGCCAATCGCCCAAGAAACTTTTACGTTAGGTTCACGTTACGCCCACGTTATTGTAACGACAACACCTCGACAGTTCCATGACAGTTATTTGTTTTTCAACGATCTTTGGCCATGTTATAGCGCAACCAATGACGTAACCATGAGATATAACCAAAAGGTATATATAGACGTGTAGACTTTTATTGTATTGTGCCTTTGAATTCCTTATGATCCATTCAATAATCGCCAAATTGTCTGCTTAAATGAAAATCTATTACGATGAAAACATGCCCTTTGCGGCTGAGTTGTTCTCTCCCTTGGGTGAAGTGCAGTCTTTTGCTGGGCGACAATGCACTGCCGAGCTGATTAAAGACGCCGATGTGTTATTGGTCCGCTCTATCACCAAGGTGAATGAAAGCCTGATTAAAGAGGCCAAAAATCTCAAATTTGTCGGCACGGCAACGATTGGCACCGATCATGTCGATCAAGAATATTTGGCACAACGGGGCATTTGTTTTACCAGTGCGCCGGGCTGTAATGCGATTTCGGTGGCCGAATATGTACTCAGTGCCATAAAAGTGTTAGAGCAGCGCTACTTGTTTTCACTACAAGATAAAACGGTGGGTATCGTTGGGGCGGGAAATACCGGTTCGCGTTTGTCTGAAAAACTCGATGCTTTGGGCGTTAACTACTTATTGTGCGATCCACTATTGGCAGCTGCAGGTGACAATCGGACTTTTGTTGAGTATCAGCAAGTTTTGTTAGAGGCCGACATTTTGAGTTTTCATGTGCCGTTAACCGCTGAGGGCGATTATCCGACCCATCATTTATTTGGTGAAGCACAGTTGGCGCAGGTAAAAAGCGATGCGGTGATCATCAATGCGTGTCGGGGCGAAGTATTAGATAACCTAATGTTGCTTAAGGCCAAACAAAACGGTAATAACAATCCGTTAGTGCTAGATGTTTGGGCCGGTGAGCCAGCAGTTTTGACCGATTTGGTGCCTTTTGCTGATATCGCCACGGCGCATATCGCCGGGTATAGCTTTGAAGGCAAAGCCCGGGGCACCTTTATGCTGTATCAGGCTTTATGCAAACTGCTCGATAAAACAGCTGAACTGTCGCTTGAGCGCTTGTTACCGCCAAGTGATATGACCAGTATATCGCTTGGCAACGCCGGGCAAAGTATGGTAGAAGGTGTGACGGGCAGTGTAAAAACACCACAGCCAGATTATGACGCCATTAACCGGGTCATTCATTTGATTTATGATGTGCGGCGCGATGATGCAATTTTTCGTCAGCATATACACAAAAACGGTTTTGATTGGATCAGGAAAACTTATCCTGTTCGCCGTGAATTCAGCGCTTTGGCTGTTTTCAGTCAGCAACAACACACATTTAACACATTAATTAATTTAGGGTTTAAAAGAGGAGAGTAGCAATGTCGCAACAGTTTGACGTGGCCATATTAGGTGCAACGGGGTTGGTCGGTCAACAAATTATTGAAATGCTGGCACAACGAGACTTCCCTATCGCGAAACTGTATCCATTGGCGAGCAGCCGCTCGGTGGGTAAAACGATTGAGTTTAAAGGTGAAGATATTGACGTTATTGACGTTGACACCTTTGACTGGTCGAGCGCACAAATCGCTTTTTTCTCTGCTGGTGGCGCCACTTCAAAAAAATATGCCCCCTTAGCAGCCGAAGAAGGCTGTATTGTCATCGACAATACGTCTGAGTTCCGTAACGAACCGGATATTCCATTGGTGGTGCCCGAGGTTAACCCTGAGGCATTGGCTGATTTTCGCAATCGCAACATTATTGCCAACCCCAACTGTTCAACCATTCAAATGGTGGTGGCATTAAAACCGATTTATGATGCTGTGGGCATTACACGCATCAATGTTTCGACTTATCAGTCGGTCAGTGGCGGTGGTAACAAAGCGCTTAAAGCCCTTATTTCTCAGCTTGGTCATGTATTAAACGGCCGTACAATAGAAGATGACGGCGTATTCGCCAAACAAATGGCGTTTAACTGTATTCCACAAATCGACTCGTTCATGGATAACGACTACACCAAAGAAGAAATGAAGATGGTTTGGGAAACCCAGAAAATTTTGGCCGACGAGGGTATTCGGGTTAATGCCACCGCGGTAAGAGTACCGGTATTGTATGGGCACGGTGAAGCCATTAACATCGAAACCAATTTGCCGATTGATGCCGAGAGCGCCAAAGAATTGTTGCGTGACGCACCGGGCATTCAATTGACCGAAGACAACCACGATTACCCAACCCAGGTGACATCGGCCAGCGGCAACGACGATGTACACGTAGGCCGGGTTAGAGCTGACATTTCACACCCTAACGGTTTGAATATGTGGGTGGTGTCTGACAACATTCGCAAAGGCGCGGCAACCAACAGTATTCAAATTGCTGAGTTGTTGATTAAAGAATACTTGTAAAAAATATTTGCCTGAAAACCAATGGGGCCGCCATGATTGGCCCCATTTATTCCCTCCCTCTTATCACCTCCGTAGATTCCAATTGGAAAATTCTGCTCAATTGGAATATAGTTTGCATTACTTTTGCCTTATGTTTTGTATTAGCACTATATTCGCTTGTCTATGCAAAGGCAGAACGTTGGTCTTATAATTATCTATATCCCGTTTTAAGGAATCTAAATGTCTCGTATTTTGACATACTGTAGTCTGTTGTTGGTGCTGATTTTTGGCCTTAATGGGTTTGCTGATGCAACGACCAGCGGCGGGATGCGGATCAAAGGGCCCAAAAATACAGATCATGGTGTATTGGGACACCGTTACGGGCCACTTAGGTCTTCAGACACCTTGTGGCGCATCGCCGCCAAAATCAGAGACGATGACAGTGTCAGTATATACAAAGTCATGTATGCGCTGTACAAAAAAAATCCCGGTAGTTTCCTCGATCAAAATTACAATAACCTTAAAAACGACACCTATCTGAAGATCCCAACCCTGCGAGAAATCAAACGAGTCAATCTTAACGATGCTCGCACTAAAGCTGAGCTAGATGACAAGCTGTGGGCCGCCAAGCAACGCGGTGAACTGACCCCGGCTAAAATTGAAAGTGCCAAAAATCAAATTAAAAACGTCAAGCAATCGGATTTGGTTCAAGCCAAAACCGAGATAAAAAGCGAAATTGTTAAGCTGCAAAACGAGCAAGCCAAACTGTTTGTCGAGCTTAAAGAAAAGATGGCTCAAAGCACTATAGAGATGTCGGTTGAACGAGAGATTAACCTGAATCAGCAACAGAGATTAGACCGCATCGTTCTGAGCATTGCGGCAATGGCAGAGCAGTCAAAACAGGATCAGGCTGAAATGCTTGCGGCATTGCAGGCCTTAGCCGAAGAAGAGCGAGAAAGGGCGAACAAACGTGAAGAGGAAGAAAAAGGGTTTGATCTTGCCGCTTTGTGGCAAGAACTGGTCGACAACCCAACCTACCTGATTGTCAGTTCATTTATGCTCACCACGATAGTTATTTTATTCTTTTGGTTGATGATGCGCCGCAAAAAGCGTAAAGCCGAGGCCAAAGAAGAAGATTCGCTGTTCGAAACACCTGCCCCTGCGCCAGCCCCGGCTGCCCGCGCACCCGCACCAGCCGCCGCTATTGATGATTCATTGTTGCCTGAAGACATTACCGATGACAATTTCTCGCTGGATGATGTCGATGAATCACTGACAACGCTGGACGATGATCTACTGGCACCGGAAGAGGATGACGCCATTCATTTGGATGATACTATGCCGGA
>JABSOG010000719.1 GCA_013216025.1 Algicola sp.
GATCCGCCAAAAGTGGCATTGGCCGAACCCTCAGCAAAAGCCCGGCAATTTTTTCAGCTAGGTCAATATTATCGCTATAAACGTACCACCGTTGATTATTATCACACCAGCTTTGATGTCGCCATCGATTACTATCACAAAGCCATTGCAGAATCTCCCGATTATGCCGAAGCTTATGCCGAACTGGCCCGCTCGTGGATAGTGCTGGCAGTGTGGGGTTATTCTTCGCCCAATATTGCGGTCAGTGAAGCGCAGATTGCTGTCGATAAAGCGCTGGCACTAAATCCTGATTCGTATTTGGCACATAATGTACTGGGCGTGATCAAATTTCTCTACCACTGGCAGTGGTTAGACGCCCAAAAGCAGCTGCGCAAGGCCATTCAAATCAATCCCAGTTCGAGCGATGCCCGCCAGTGGTTGGCCTTGTTGCTGTCATCAAAAGCCCTTCATCAAGATGCCTACGAGCAAATGTTACAGGCAGAGCATACCGATCCACTTTCGCCGTTGATCAAAACCCAAAAAGCTTATTTGAAACTGCTGGCGGGGGACCTGAAAAGCGCTGCAAGTTTAAGTCAGGCCGCGATTGATTTTAACCCGTTTTTTCACGGTGCCCATTTTATAAAAGGCTGGGTCAGCAATCTGCAAGGAGATTTTTCCGCAGCAGAGCAACAGCTCAAGCTAGCTGAAGACAGCCACTTTACCCGGCTGCAATTGGCGGTTGTTCATGCCCGCAACGGTCAAACAGACAAAGCTATGTTGCTGCTTGATGATGCGCTGGCTTTACGTAAGGACACCAAGACTTATATTTCTGCTTACAGTGTGGCTACCGTTTATACAGCGTTGGGTCAGCATGACGAGGCGCTGAAGTGGCTGGAGCTGGCGATTGGCGAGAAGGCCGTTTGGGTGAGCCGGATTCAGGTTGACCCTGATTTGGATGCTTTGCGGGTTTTGCCTGAGTTTCAGCGGTTGGTTGCGACGTTGCCTTTTTAAGGTCAAAAGATCTCAACACGGAGTCACGGAGATACGGAGAAAGAAAGAGGAAATGATTAAAATAATAAAAGATTGAATGTTTGCCAGAACTTATTGGCTAATGGGTATACTGACGTGTGTTTAACTTTCATTGCTTTTGCTTTTGCTTTTCTCATTCTTTCTCCGTGGCTCCGTGCCTCCGTGTTGAAGGCTTTTGACCTTAAGGCCGTAGACCGACCGGGCCGTCAGGCCAAGTTCCAAATACCATGTGCCAAATGCTCCTTATCCCAAGTGATGACGAATATCACAATCCCCTAACCGCGCAGGCACCAAGGCGTTTATACTTGGGCACAGTGTATTCAAGACGAGCAAAAATTCATATGGCAAGCAGGCGAGATTTTCCTTTTTCAAGGCTCAGGGTATGGGGTATTTTTGTGATGATCACCGTAGTGTTTATCATCCAGTCGATGATCCCCGATATATACAGCGGGACTTTAGATAAATACAGCTGGAGTTTTGAAGCGCTGCCGCTGGCCACCAACTACCTTTACTGGGCCTTCTTTGCGCCGCTCATTTACTGGATCATGCCTTGGATCACCTGGGACAAAGAACGTTCGACACAACAAAATCTAGCTGCGGTGCTGTTGGTTGGGCCGTTGATAGCGATGATCCACAGCCACATCGATTACTGGACCTTTATGGCCATTTATCAACAGATATCTGGTATGGCACTTGGCGGCGTGATGGAACATATCATCCGTTCGATTTATGCCGGGGCAGTGGGCAGTATTATCGAATTATGGGCATTAATCGGTGCATTTTCAGCGCTAGATTATTACCGTCGCCTGCAACAGCACGAAATGAAATTACTCTGTGCAGAAAAAGACCTCGCCGATGCCCGATTGACCTCTTTGCGAATGCAGTTGAACCCGCATTTTTTGTTTAATGCTTTCAACTCAGTGATCTCATTAATTGATTCGAATAAAGAAAATGCCAAAGACATGCTGTCGGAATTGTCGCTTCTGATGCGTCACCTGCTCAAACAGGACAAACGCCATACGGTGACACTGCAACAAGAAATTGAGTTTAACCAAAAGTACCTCGACATCGAGTCGATTCGATTTCAAGACCGATTAAGTATTCATATTGACATTGCAACTCAGGCGCAACAGGCTTTGGTGCCCAACCTAATTTTACAGCCGATGATTGAAAATGCGCTCAAACACGGTTTTGCACAGACAGTAGGTGATTGCAGTGTGACTATTAGCGCGGCAATAGAAGATGAACGGCTGCATTTGGCGGTGTCAGACAATGGCAAAGGCTGTGATGACTCAGATGTGCTGAACGATCCGGGCATTGGTTTAAGCAACATCAAAAATCGCCTCGAACAAATGTTCGGTGATGATTTTTCCATTAATATTCAACGGGTTTTGCCCAGCGGGTTTCAAATCTCGCTCGAAATGCCTTATATTTATTCCACCATTAAAAAACGCAAATAGCGCTGTTAGCAAGGCATAGAAATGACAATTCGGGTATTGGTAGTCGACGACGAACCGCTGGCACGCGCCAGAGCAAGTCGCCTGCTAAATGGCGTAGCAGACATCGAACTGATTGGCCAATGTGTTAATGGTGAAGACGCTTTAGCGAAAATCAATGAGTTGCAGCCCGATTTGGTGTTTCTCGACATTCAAATGCCTGGCCTGACCGGGTTTGATGTGTTGACCCACATCACTGTCGACAAAGCCCCGTTTATTATTTTTGTCACCGCCTACGACCAATACGCCATTCAGGCTTTCGAATTCCACGCCCTTGATTATTTGTTAAAACCCTATAAAGACAGCCGTTTTCACGAAGCGTTAGAGCGGGCCATCAGCCAAATCAAACTCCAACAAATGACCGAGTTTCAAACCGGGATTGGCAACCTTAAAAACGCACAAAACGAAATTACACGCTCACAAGACATTGAATCGATTGATATTGAAGTGGCTGTTCAGGGACGTAAAAAAGACGTCAGTAGTAAAGACATCTTGTGGATTGAATCTGATGGTAACTATGTCACCTTTTATATGAAAGACAGAGAGTATTTATACCGGGCGACGATAAGCTCGCTTGAGTACGATTTACAAGAGTGTGGTTTTTTTCGAATTCACCGCTCGATTCTGGTTAATTGGCGGTTTCTCGAACGAGTGGTGTATATGCACGCCAACAACCAATACAAACTGGTGTTAAAAGATGCTCGGGAATTGCTTTCTGCGCGTTCTTACAAGGACCGGGTGATTCGATTTTTGGACGAACATCCGGATTTTTCTAAATAGAGCGTTTCAGAGATGATTTTTAGCGACTCGAAACCGGGCGGTAAACCACATCGGGCACCACGCTGACGGCGCAGTAGCGGCCTTCGTTATCAAGCAGCACTTCAAAGGTGATCTTTTGCCCTTTGACCAGTTTTCGAAAACCCTCCATTTCTATGTCTCTGTGACGGCAGATCAAATCCACCCCCAGTTCGCCTGAGTCTTCGATAATAAAACCATACCCTTTCATGGTATAGAATTGTTTTACGGTGCCTCGATACTTTTTGTCAATCACCGTTCCCTCCTGCAATACACTTGACCTGTCTACATTCATTACCACTGTACTTTACTCACTACGCGACGACTGATCATACTTCTTTGAAGCAAAAGTATCGTTTCATTAACTATCGATCACGTACATTAACACAAATCGCGTATTCAGTGAATTCTACTTGTTGATTTAATCGGAATATATTGGCGGTTTTGTGGTCATTAATGAGCAATTGGGTGTTTATGGTTAATCACTAATTGCTATAAGGTATATCTTTTGATTATATGAGGAGGCCCGCAGTTTTTGCGGGCTTTATAGATTATCTGCCTAGCAGAAAAACTTACGCAAGGGCAGTAGCAGGCTCTACAAATTCATAACCGAGGTTAACCGCAACGCTTTCGCAAGTGACTTTACCATCGATGACGTTCAGGCCATTAAGCAAGTGCTTGTCGTCAAGCAGGGCTTTTTTGTAACCTTTGTTGGCCAAGTCGATGATGTACGGCAGTGTGGCGTTGTTCAATGCAAAGGTCGAAGTGAGCGGCACCGCACCTGGCATGTTGGCAACACAGTAGTGAACCACATCGTCAACAATGAACGTTGGGTCTTCGTGCGTGGTGGCTTTTGACGTGGCGATACAGCCGCCTTGGTCAATAGCAACGTCTACGATGGCAGAGCCTGGCTTCATATTTTTGATGTGCTGCGCGGTGACCAGTTTTGGTGCCGCTGCGCCTGCGATTAACACTCCACCGATAACCAAATCAGCACTTTCAACATGAGTCGTCAATGCATCGGCAGTTGAGTAGATAGCGGTAACAGCACTGCCAAATTGGGTATTGGTTCTGCGCAGCACGTCGATGTTACGGTCAAGCAATACCACGTTGGCACCCATGCCGACAGCCATTTGAGCTGCGTTGGTACCCACCATGCCGCCGCCGATGATAACCACTTTTGCAGGTTCAACACCCGGTACACCACCAAGCAACATGCCACGACCGGCGTTTGATTTTTCAAGTGCCTGCGCACCGGCCTGAATTGACATGCGGCCAGCCACTTCTGACATCGGAGCCAACAAGGGTAAAC
>JABSOG010000720.1 GCA_013216025.1 Algicola sp.
TGTACGGACTCTGGGTGAAGAAGCAGCGGGCGAGCAACGCAACAAACCCACAATTGTGTTGTTGTCGGGGCCTAACAAGTATTTCCATGCCGACAGCGCGTGGTTTGTCACGGTGCAGCAGCAATTGGCCAAACATTATAAAGTCAGGGCAATAGACCGACCGGGTAACGGCTGGAGTGACTTTGACGAAACAACCTCGTATGTTGGTTTTGTCGACAAGCTTTATCAAACTCTGGTGGCTTTGGATGAAAAAGCCGTGATTTTTGTGACCTTTTCAAGTGGCAATACTACCGCCAGTTTGTTCCAGAAAAAATATAGCCAAAACAGTAAAATCAAACTCAAAGGCATGGTGTGGATTGACCCTGACATCTTTTTGCCCCATTCAATCGCGATGTATCAAGACTATCCGGTGACTTATTATCGCAAGAACTTGGCAGAACTGTTACCACATCTCAAAACCGGCGCTTGGACTGAGCGCACCCAGAAAAAGCTGGTGGCCGAGCGAGAAGAAATACAAACTCTAACCCAAGGCAAGTCAATGGATTGGGGTTATTATGATGCGATCAGCCAGCAACGCCTGCTGATTGATCGTCAGCAAACCCGAAGCCTCGAAATCGCCCATTATCATGACGATTTAAATGCGGTTGCTAACCTTGAGTTGATTGAACAGATCCCGGTCAGCGTGATTGACAGCGATTTCGAATTGGAACAAATCAAAGAACAAATTAGGGATAACCCAGACGCAGCTAAGGCAATGACAAAATGGATGGAAGAGGGGACTCAATGGGCCAAGTTGGTCGCGCAAAAATCTAAAGGCCAGTATATTGAGGTGAGCAATGCTCATCATTTGGTACCGTTACAGCATCCTGAGGTGATTGTTGATGCGGTCAATTGGTTAGCAGGCAGGTTATGAGGATTGACTATACTTAAGTCACCAGCCCGAATGAAGATTGCAGTATATGGCAGATCACGACCAACCCGATATTCACCTTAATTTAAATGTTCGTGGCTTGCCTGTGTCGGCAACATTGAAAATCAACGAGCGCAGTCACCAGCTTATCAGCGAAGGCAAGCGCATATTCAAGCTGGGTTTGGGCCAATCGCCTTTTCCAGTGCCTGCAGTGGTCGAAAACGAGCTAAAGCAAAATGCTTTTCAAAAGGATTACTTGCCGGTATTGGGCCTCAAGTCTTTGCGTCAGGCGGTGGCTGATTATTATGGGCGTACGCAAGGGCTGGGTTTTTCTGCCGAACATGTGATGATAGGCCCAGGCTCAAAAGAATTGATGTTCATTTTACAGCTGGTTTATTACGGCGATTTGGTTATTCCCACCCCCAGCTGGGTTTCTTATGCGCCTCAGGCCCACATTATTGGTCGGCACATTCATTGGCTCGAAACCAAAGCTGCCAATAACTGGAAAGTCACCCCACAAAGTATCGACGAATTGTGTCGCACCGACCCCGGTCGTCCTCGCTTGATTATTCTTAACTATCCTTCTAATCCCCATGGTTATACCTACAGCGAAGAAGAATTAAAAGCCATTGCACAGATGGCACAGCAGCACAAAATGCTGGTTTTGTCTGACGAGATCTATGCTGAACTGCACTTTGGGGGTCAGCATATTTCTATCGCCCGATATTACCCCGAGGGCACTATTGTCAGCGCAGGGCTTAGCAAATGGTGCGGTGCGGGCGGCTGGCGCTTGGGCACGTTTGCCTTTCCGGCCAATTTATTGTGGTTAAAAAACGCGATGGCCACAGTGGCCAGCGAAACCTACACGTCTACCTCTGCACCCATCCAGTATGCGGCAGTCAGGGCTTATCAAGGCGGGATTGAAATTGAAAACTATCTGTTTCAATCTCGGCGTATTTTATCCAAGCTGTCGAGAACATTGGTGGCCAAACTGGTGTTGGCCGGTTTTGAAATCACCCCAACTCATGGCGGATTTTATCTGTTTTTAGATTTTTCTTGTTTCAAGGACCAATTACGCAAAAAAGACATTAATAGTTGCGGCGATTTGTGTGAGCAGTTGATAAACGAAATTGGCGTGGCCATGTTACCAGGAGAGGCCTTTGGCAGGCCCGCAACCGAGTTGACAGTACGCATCGCTTTTGTCGACTTTGACGGCGCCAGAGCGCTCGCCGCAGCGCAACAAGTGCCCAGCGAACAACCACTGCCAGATAATTTCTGTGAGTCTTATTGTTTTAATTGTGTGGCAGCGATTGATCTTATTTGTGATTGGGTGAGGGGGTTGGGGTAGAGGGTTTTGTGCTGGTATCAAGGGACCGGTTCGGCCCCTTGTGATTTGATTGTTTTTTAGCAGAGTTGGCTGTTTACGCATTTGCCAACGTGACTGGCTTTTTTATGGACAAATTTGGCTGTTGGCACATTTGGCCATTATACATATGCCGGCTTTTTCCCAGTGTTTCTTCATCATGATAGGGGTGATAACGTTACCCACACCGATCGTTTTATCGGCAATTTTCATGCCCACCAAAGGACTGCCTACTTCGACTTTTATCGGTTTGTTTTTATACAAATTATCATCATAATACTGTGCCAGAATATTGTTAACGCTGTTGTCCCCAAAGTACAGGGAAGTAATTCTGTGATCTGGATTTGCAGCATTCACTGCGTCATAGTCAATAGTCTCCTTTTTACCTTCTGGATTTAAATCGCCATTTTTGTAACATTCTTGTATCGTTACTGTGACACTTACTACTTTTTGGGTTTTGACGGGTCTTGGCATAAGTAACTCCTGCTTTAATTGTCTGTTTGGGGGGTTCACTACTAAAATAAACGGTATGCAATATATAACGGTGTATTTATAAGACGTGATCTCTCACCGCAGTAACAAAAAAATTAAAATTTGTCACGAGCAGTTAATCGGGAGCCTTCGACTGTACACATTAAAGACATTTATCCGATGGGTTGTATTTGTAATTGCACCTGTTCTCACCTGTGTTTCTCACGCTTCTTCATATATCACCAATTACAGCGGTGATGATGGTTTGCCGCAAACAACCATAACCAGCATTGTTGAGGATGAACGTGGTTATTTGCTATTTGGCACCCAAGACGGCTTGACCCGGTTTGATGGTTATCAATTCAAGGTATTACGTCACGATAACGCTGACCCACATTCTTTGGCATCCAATAGGGTTAATACGATCCATAAGGGATCGTCTGGCAATATATGGATAGGTACGAATGGAGGTTTAAATACGTACGCGAGTTCGACCAGCAAGCTACAAAGAATTGATCCCGAGTTTACCCATGCTATTGCTGCTATGGCTATCACGGTCAAAGGGCAAATTTGGATTGCGACCAAAAATAATGGTTTGTTCACAACAAAAGCACCCTACAGACAAATCACAGCAGTACAAACCTTGCCAGCAATGCCTTTACAGCTTACTTCTTTGGCCTGGTCGCCATCTAAAAAGCTTTGGATTGGTTCGCAAAAAGAGGGGTTATACAGACTGGATGCCAAACAAAACGAAGTAAAGCGATTTGGCCAAGATGGACAAAATGGATTCAATATTAGCAGTAATGCTATTTCATCGCTGTCTATCCAAAACAACAATGCGCTTTGGGTCGGCTATCGAAGTAATAGCGGTTTTGATGTGTTTGATTTGTCAAACGGCAGCTTAAATGACGACATTAAACCCCCTGTTGTCGAAGCGCTTGCGAATGATAGAATTGAGGCGTTTTTGCAAGATAGCACAGGGAGAATGTGGATAGGTAGTTACAGTGGCAGTGGTGTTGTTCGTTGGAATAAGGCTAATGGCACAGTTCGTCAATTCCGGGCATCCGCTATTGCCGACAACTTGAGAAATGACAAAATCCGGGTGATATACGAAGACTCAACCGGTTCTGTATGGTTGGGGACTGTTGCTGGCTTAACCAAACTGGACCAAGGCAAAGAACGTTTTGGTCATATTGCTTACGGTCCTGATATTGAGGGGCTGAATGAGCGGGTTGTAACTGCTGTATTTGAAGATGCTCAACAACGTTTATGGATTGGTACTTTTGGTGGGGGTTTGCATCAATATAACGATGGCTCAGGTTTGTTAACCGCCATTGGAGCAGACCAGTCTATGGCAGGTTCACTGACCAACGATGAAGTTATTGCATTGAGTCAGGCACCAGACGGCAAAATTTGGGTGGGTACCATTGAGGGGTTAAATTTGTATGATCCGACTACCGGACGTACCGAGGATTACGGCCAAAGTGATCTTTTCAAGGATTTAATGATCTTCGATAGCACAGTGGATAACCACAACCGTTTGTGGTTCAAGACCAACAAACAATTGCACGTATACAATCCGGACACCAGATCATTTTGTCTCATACCCGACGATTTTGGCGCGGTCACTTTTCTGTTTGCCTATAAAACTGGCATGTGGATTATTTCTAGAGATTTCAGTAATGTCTTTCATCAAATTAGCTTTGCAAATAACCAATGTCAGTCTTTGTCGGTTCAAAAAATCAGTATATCGGGCGTTGATAAATTTGAGCCCCTGTTGATCGACAGCAAAGCGCGTATTTGGGCCAATACACCACAAGGACTTGTCAAGATATCGGCTGACTTGCAAAAGGTTGAACATTACAC
>JABSOG010000721.1 GCA_013216025.1 Algicola sp.
ACCCCGACCGCCGCCCTCGATATTACTCCGTAATCTCCACAACGAAGTTGTGAAAAAAGGCGCAGCCGCGCCGAAAGGCAATTTGCTGCTTCGCAGCTCAGCGAAGCTGTAATTTGTTTTTTGCAACTGTTTGTTGCGTTGGGTGGCGGTCCGACTGCATGGATGCAGGAGTTAGAGCAATGCAGGGAGCAATTGCCGAGGGGAGGGTGGTGGCTTTTCAACCTAAGACGGACGTCAGGATTTGTCGTGAAGGTCTTGGCTGTAAGGTAATCAAACCATCCAAATCATGGACGACCGACAAGGATGTCGGAAGTGTCGATTTTGCAGGAGCATAAAATCTACTGATTTGGCTTGAGCCTTACATGGACGTACTCGTAGCGTGTTTGATTTGGTCCGACATCTCGGCCTTACAGCCAAGGCCTGATTCACCACAATTCCAGACATCCGTCGTAAAGTCACCCTTTCATCGCACTCGCGATGAAACCAACCAAACCCCGCTTACGCCGACCCTACAACCTGCTTCTTATTCAACGTCAAAACCCGATCACATTCTTCCTCAAACACCCCAAGGTGATGCTTGATCTCTATTGGGCTGGATTGTTTGGCTGAATATTCAAGCGTTGCGGCATATTCGGTTAATTGGGGATAACCGAAGCTGCCCGCACTGCCTTTGATACTGTGGGCAATTGCACCAATCTGCGACCAGTCACTCAGTACAAAAGCTTCGCTTAATTGTTGCTGCGCATTGGGCAGGTTGCCGAGGAAGGTTTGCACCAATTGCCTGAATTCAGACGATGCATGTAATTGGGCGGTCAAATCGTCACTGTGATCAAGGGCTTTTCCGCCTTCTGACGAAGGAAGGTAGTTGGCCAGTTCACGAAACAGGGTGGCCTGATCAATCGGTTTGGCTATCGTGGTATTACAGCCCGATTGTAAATAGGTTTGCAGGTCTTCTTTCATCACGTTGGCTGTCAGCGCAATGATGGGAATATCGCAGGCTGCTTTTCTGAGTATATCAGTGGCTTCAAGGCCGCCCATAATTGGCATCTGCATGTCCATCAATATCAAATCAAAGTCGCCCATTAGCGCCTGTTCTATGGCCTCTTCACCATTATTGGCAATCGTCACCTCAATGCCACGTTTTTCAAGCAATATTCTGATCAGCTGCTGGTTATCCGGGTTATCTTCGGCTAACAGGACTTGGGCATCAAATTCGATACGTCTTTTGGGCATGGGCGGTTGCATCGGTGGTTCTATCAGCGGTATTTGGCTTTGGGCAAAGTCCAGTTCGTCTTGTGGCAGCCCGGCTTCAATCGAAATGGTAAAACGGCTGCCTTCGCCGGGTTTACTGGTGACCACAATGTCACCGCCCAAAATCTGCGCGAGGTTCTGCGAAATACACAAACCCAAACCGGTGCCACCAAAGCGCCGGGTCGTACTGGAATCTGCCTGTTCAAAGGGCTGGAAAATTCGTGTCATTTCTAATTCGGTCATGCCGATGCCGGTATCTTCAACCACAAAATAAATCTGATTGGATTTGGCTTGGTATGAAATGGTCAGGCGGGTAAACCCTGCTTTGGTAAACTTAATCGCATTGGAACACACATTGAGCAACACCTGCTTGAGCCGAGTTATGTCGCTGTTGATCTCTTTGGGTAGAGGATATTCAAACTCAATGCTGAACTTCAGTTCTTTGTCCAGTGCCTGAGCATACAGCACCGATTCGAGATCAAATACCAGCTCGCTGATAGAAAACATTTTCTGCTCCAGCTCCAGCTTTTCTGACTCGATTTTTGACAGGTCAAGAATGTTATTGATAAGGTCAATCAAGTGGCTGGAGTTGCGAAGCACCGTGCCGAGGTATTTTTTCAAGTTGGCTTCGGTGCAGGTTTCTTCAAGACAATGTTCGGTAAAACCTTTGATTGCGGTGAGCGGCGTTCTGATCTCGTGGCTCATATTGGCCAAAAAGCGGCTTTTAAGGCGGTTGGCGTGTTTGGCTTCGTTGATCGCGACTTCGAGTCGCTGGTTGGCATCTTGCAACTCCCCTGTGCGGTCTGATACCTTGTCTTCAAGGTGTTGGTGATAACCTTTAAGTTCAAGCTGGTAGGAGAGGATTTTATTGATCATCTGGTTAAAATCATTAAACAACAAGCCCATTTCATCGTTGCGGTCGGTCACCAGTTTAACGGTTAGGTTACCAGCACCGACCTCATAACTGGCATCTGCCAACTGGCCGATGGGGTTTAACAACAATTTTTTTACAACGGTCAATATCAGCGTGGGGATCACCAAAATGCTGATAAACACCATCAGGGCGGTGATCATACTGATTTGTTCTGAGGTTTTGGATAACTCTTCGTAGTTCATCCCAGAGAAATAGTAAAAATCGCCTTCAAGCTGGGTGCCAAGGAATAAATTCTTACTGTTATTCATCGATTCGAGCGAGACTTCGGTTAACTCGTTGTTTTTCAATCCTTGCAGTAAAACGTCGAGCTTGTCTTTGGGGATATAGGTGCCGATCAAGGAGAAGTCGCTGCAAAACAGAATTTGCCCATCTTTGGCCAGCACAAAGTTGATGCTGTTGGTCGACAGGGTTTCGGTGATACTGGCGGTTAAAACCGTGGGTTGAAGGTTAAAAAGCAAAAAGCCCCAGTGGGTTTTGGTTTCATAGTCATAATCAGCGATCCGTATTTTTTTGAGATAGTGCAAGGTCGCCGAAGTGGCTTCTTTTTGGCGAATGAGAAACTTGCGCTCGGTATCGATTTTTGCTAATTCGCTGCTGACCACAGATGATTTGGATTCGGCAAACAGATCGTTAGAGTAAAACACCACGTTTACGCTGTCTCGGGTGAGTAGTTCGATGCTGTAGAGATCCGGGTAAGAGTTGGCGTAGGTAGAAAAGACCTCAATCAGGTCGCTGCGTTTTTTCTGGTAAGCAGATGAAGAGTCTGGCAATGATAAGAGTTCGACCAATACAGGAGAGTTTGAAAGTAGGTCAATGGTATTGCCAAAGGCGAACAGGTAATTTTCGATCTTCTCGCGTTGCTGATCAACAAAGTTGGAGATGGTCGACTGGGTCTGAGTCTTGGCGGCTTCGTTAGTATTGCCGATAGCAACAACCCCCAAAGTCGCCAATGGTGCGATCACCAATGGCGTGATGAAGAGGATAAGTTTATGACTCAGTTTACTTTTTTTCATTAACCCTTGAACGCATTGCAACCTTGAGACTGACCTGGAGCCTGTCCGAAATGGAAATTGGTTGGTGAATGCTCTTTGTTTTTAAATGTGGCCACAGCACTTGAGGCATACGGTGAGGCATATAGTTTTAAAAATAGCGTAAAACAGCCAGTAAATCACTAATAATCGGTTGTTGACGATAAATAATGACAGTACAAACCAGCAAAAACAATAGCAAAAACGACTGTGTTAAATAAATGGGTTTTTTCGCAGGTTTTTTTGGCTTTTTAGGTGCTGTTACGGGCTTATGACTGTGCTTTTAGGCTACAGTTAATGGTAGCCGTTTAAGCCATAACCAACCTAAAAGCGAGTCGTATCGATTGTTCTGGCGCAAGGGAATATCCCCATCATCTATCGGATTGTTGATCGTTATTTTGTTGATGACGCTGTCTTTTACTGTCCGGGCATCTACTTTACCACTGTCGCCAAACCTTCAGGCCGTGTTGTTGGCCAAAATACTCATGTACGAAAAAAAATTCAAAAAATCTGGTGCGGTAAGTGTTTACGTGATCAATGCGCCGCTGGTGGCCGAAGCGTTTTCGCGATTAATAGGCGAAACTGGCGGTCACATCAATATCAAGTTAGTTAAATTCGGTAAGGGTATTCCGGACGAAAAATTTGATTTGGTCTATTTCAACGATATCCGCTTTTTGGCCGAGGCCAAAAAATATGCCACGCGACATCACTCTGTACTGGTGACTGGCAAAAAAAAGCTGGTCGAAAAGGGCGTCACACTCGGCACCAGCGCCGAAAAAGGCAGACCACAGTTCTATCTTAATCTGACCGCTTCTTTTTCTATCGACTTGGATTGGGAGCCCAAAGTGTTGAAGATTGTTGGGACGTTTAGGTGACTTTAAAGGCAAAAGATTAAAAGCTCTCAACACGGAGTCACGGAGGCACGGAGAAAGAAAGAGGAAAAGATTAAAGGACTAAAAGATTAAAATGCATTTTATTCATTCAACCAATTATTTACCTTTTTTTGCTTTTTCTTTTGCTTTTGATTTTCTCTTTCTTTCCTCCGTGTCTCCGTGCCTCCGTGTTAAAGCCCTTGACCTTCAGGCAGCAGGCCTAACCAACGTTAGCGAAAACTCTAAAACTCAAATCGCAGGTTTAAAAGAACAGTTCGCCCGGGCTGAGGATGATACCCGGGTACAAATCCCTCGGGGTTGGGGTTATTAAGCGGGTCGTACTGACTGGCATCACTACGCCCATCTTGCCTGCCCACACCGGCGTAAGCTTCATCAAACACATTTTTGACCACCACTTGCGGCGACAGTCGCAGCGAACCCCAGTGCCAATCATTCCAGCTTAGCGTCAAGTGGGTTTTTTCATATCCCGGGGCATAATCGGTGTAATAACCGTTGCT
>JABSOG010000722.1 GCA_013216025.1 Algicola sp.
CAGGTTCATCTATAGCGGCCATTACGGTTGAAGGTACAAGTGTCGCAGGCATTTGCTTCGACAATGCGTCTGCATGGTCTTCAACTAAATACTCTGCCAACAGGTTGATGTTGTAACGTTCAAACAACAAGGTTTTGCGCAGCTTGCCAAAGGTTTTCTCTAGCTGTTTTACAGCCTTGATAGACATAAACGAATCTAAACCGGCTTCTTCGAACTTGTCGGCGGGTTTAATGCGGATTTCGAGCACATTAAAGAACAAGTCTGATAAATACGCAGTAGCAAAAGCCTGCATAGATTCGCCGGTCGCTACTGGTTCTGCTGTTGTAACCAATGCTGCTGTTGAAGCAAGAGTATCAGCAAACAATACTTGCAATTGTTGTTGATGGTTTTCAATCAAAAACTCACTGAGTGTGTTGATGTTGAAATATTCAAACAACAAGGTTTTACGTAACTTACCAAAGGTTTTCTCAAGCGCTTTAATCGCCTTAATCGACATAAACGAATCTAAACCAACGGCTTCGAATTTGTCGGTTGGGTTTAGGCGAATGTCTAAAATACCGTGGAACAAGTCAGTCAGGTAAACCGCCAGATGTTCGCTTAACTGGTCGGTAGATACACTACTTACTACAGGATTTACTACTGCAACAGGTGCACTCATTGGCAACGCGGCTGCTTTGGCAACAACAATCTTGGGATAACACTGCTCTATCTTGTTAAACAAAACAAAGTTCAAGGTGTTTATGCCTTGGTCTGGCGTCAACAAACCATGGCCCTGTGCGGCAATAATGTCTTCAAGCAAAGACTCATCAACAGACATACCGTTTTTATCAAGAGACGCCCACAACGGCCAGATCACCGCAACACCAGCGCCTTTGCGCTCGCCGTTTAACACGCGTTCGTTACGTAAACGGGCATAGTCGTCCATGAATCCGTTGGCGTACGAGTAAATTGACTGTCCGATATTACCCAGCACGGCCGACAGTGACGAACAGGTCATGAAGAAGTCTAAATCCATGTCTTTGGTCGCTTCGTCTAAATACACAGTGCCGTACAATTTGGGTTTTACAATCGTGTCAATTTGCGCTTTGGTCACGTTACGCAACAAGCTGTCGTCGAGCACACCAGCGCAGTGCAATACGCCGTTAAGCTGGTGGCCGTTTTGTTTGAGTTGTTCAATCAACTGCTCTACATCGGCTTTTCGTGAAATATCACATTGGTAGTAATTTTCATTGCCAGCAACTGGCTGACGTCCAGTCAAAATGACCTTGGCGTTTACCGTTTGCTGTAAATACTTGGCAAACACCTGACCAATGCCGCCCATGCCGCCGGTGATTAGGTAGCAACCGCCTTTTTTGAAAGGTAACGGTTGCGTTGAGGCTTTAGCATTAACTTGTTGATGCTGTTTAACCCAACGCTTGGTGTCAAGCAAACGGACTTCGATAGCATAGTTGGCCAATTCCTTGGCCAACAGTCCGTCGGCCAATAATGGACTATCTAATTCGATAACTTTGCCTTTATAGCCCGGAGCTTCAAGCTGACAAGATTTAACAAATGCCGACAGCCCGCCGAGGTTGGCAAAAGATTCGCTTAAAAAGACTTGAGTCATCTGGTCGATATCGCAGGCCACACAGGCTTGATAGAAATGGGTCGCCATACGTACGGCCCGGTCTAACTTGCCGTTCACCGAAAGGTTGTTGTCTATCGCGACCTCTTCAAGATTGAAGATCACTCTATCTGGCGTGATGTTGTTGGCTTTTAAGTCTTCAAGCAAAGCTTGGTGATCGGCTTGTTGTGCCACACGCAATTTGTAATGGCCTTCTCCAACCGCGCCAAAGGCTTTGCCCGATTGAATCCAAATGACATTGGTCGCATCGGATTTGGCTAAGCTATCTGCCAACGCACGATTCTTATCAAAGACGATAATATTCTTCGGCTGTGCCGCATTGACTGCAACCGCTTGTTCTACCCAAACAGGTTTAAAGTAAACTTGCTGTTCAGTTTCTTTGGCAGGTGCAGCAGACACGGGTGCAGCTGACATAGGGGCAACAATCACCCGCTCATCTTCAAACCAACAGCGTTGCTTGGCAAAAGAATAACCCGGTAAATGCATACGACCCGGGTTGCCATTAGTATATAAGGCATTCCAATCGACTTTTTCGCCTTTCATCCACTGGTCAGCCAATGCTGATTGACCCGACACGGTGTTATCTGAATAGGTCGCCATGGCCAATTTAAGCTCGCCGATGTTTTTCACCACAAAGACAGCTCGACACGACATCGCGTCACGGCCGACTTGCAGCGTATAAGCCAGCGATGCCAAATCTGTATTGTCGTTTAAGCTGTCACCCAGTTTGCTGACCATCTCTAACAAGCGCTCAGGCTTTTTGGCCGACAGGGGGACCACCAACGTTTTGCCGTTGGTATTGTTCGCAGTTCGGGCGTGGTCGTAAGCTTCAAGCACGATGTGGGCATTGGTGCCGCCAAAACCAAACGAGCTAACGCCCGCACGCCTTGGAATGCCTGCCTTTATAGGCCACGCGCGTTTTTCGGTATTGAGGTAAAACGGGCTGTTTTCAAGCTTGATGTATGGGTTTTGGCTTTCAAAGTTAACGCTGGGTGGCAATACCTGATGTTTCATCGCCAGCAACACTTTTAAGATACCCGCAATGCCCGCCGCTGGTTCAAGATGGCCGATATTGGTTTTAACTGCGCCAAGGCCGATATGGGCCGTTTGTGCAGGCGCCAAACCATGGTTTTCGTAAAGCTTTTTAAACGCCTGTTTCAAACCGTCAATCTCAATCGGATCGCCAAGTGGGGTGCCGGTGCCGTGGGTTTCTATGTAGTCTACGGTGTTGGGGCTAACGCCTGCGTTGTTGTAGGCTTCAATCAATAATCGAGATTGTGCGTTAGGGTTAGGGGCGGTCAACGACTTGGCTTTGCCGCCATGGTTGACTGCACTGCCTTTGATCACCCCATAAATGGCATCGCCATCGGCTATCGCTTTGCTCAATGGTTTGAGTAAAATGGCACCAACGCCCTCGCCTTTTACATAACCGTTGGCGTCTTTGTCGAAGGTTTTACATTGTCCGTCGTCAGACAATGCGCCCATTTGCGCCGCCAAAACATTGGTCAGTGGCGACAAGGCCAAACTAACGCCGCCAGCGATGGCACATTCGATGTCACCACTTTGCAGCGACTTAATCGCACGATGTATGGCAACCAAAGAGCTTGAACACGCGGTGTCGATGGCTTCGCTGGGGCCATGCAGGTTAAGTAAATACGAAATTCGGTTAGGCAACATCGAATGTGCGTTACCGGTAGCCGCGTGGCCACTCAGTTTGCTAGACGATTCGCTTAGTAACTGCTGATAATCTTGGAACTGAGCACCAACAAACACGCCCACTGGCCGACCAGACAACGATGAAGGTGCATAACCGGCATCTTCAATACAGTGCCACACAGTTTGAATAAACAAACGATGCTGCGGATCCATCACATTGGCTTCTGGTGGCGAAATATTAAAGAACAACGGGTCAAACTTGTCGACGTCATTAATAAACCCGCCCCATTTAGAGTTGGTTTTACGTGAATCTACTTCTGGGTCACCGTAAACCTCACGCCAATCCCAACGCGCACCCGGTACTTCTTTAATCAAATTGGCACCTTGTTCAAGGTGCTGCCAAAACACATCCAAATCTGGTGAGTCAGGCAATAAACCACTCATGCCGATGATGGCAATGTCGTTGTTATTCATTGTGGATTTGTTAGGTGTTGTTGGCTCAGGTAAAAATGCCCGAGTGGTCGAGACCTCAGCCACAGCTTCAACAACTTTAACCGGCTCTTGCTCCTGAACCAAAAGCTGAGCACTCGGCAAATGCGGTGCAACCAAATGAGCGCAATTTTCCACAAAGTGCTTGGTTAAATCTTTAAGGGTGTGATGCTCGTAGAACTGTGCCGGGGTAATATCCAGCTGCCACGCCGTATTAATGGCATTGGCAAATTCGGTGAAGGTAATCGAATCAAAACCGTAGTCATCAAGCTCACCTTCTGGCTCAATGACGGATGGTTCAATCATCAAAATTGCGCTGACCATTGTCGCCATTTTTTCACTAATGAATTGACTTAACTGCTGTGAATCAACTTTAACGGTTGAGACTTTATCGCTGATACCAGAGTGACCCAAAGCCCCCATAACGCGGTTGATTTTTTCGCTGTTACCGGGTAATACCACAAACTGGCTTACTGGCAAACTCAGCGATTGTTCGAACACTTGTAGCGCCGGACCATTTTCTATCGGTTCGATACCCTGCACGTTTTTCATTAGTAGCTTGGTTTGCTCGTTAAGCGCCATGCCACCTTCGGACCATACCGGCCAGTTGATAGACAACGTTTTACCGTGACGCTCTCCTTTAGCCACTTGTTGTTCGCGCTGCACGGCAAACCTGTCCATGAAACCGTTGGCATAAGCGTAGTCAGACAAACCCGCTTCACCGATAACCGCCGAAATCGACGAGAAGGTCACAAACAAATCGAGTGCTTCATTTTGAGTCGCCAAATCAAGATTTAAGGTGCCGCTCACTTTAGGTGCCAGCGTAGCGATG
>JABSOG010000723.1 GCA_013216025.1 Algicola sp.
GACAACGGATAACGCCGGTGGTTCAGACTGTTACGGCCCAAAGCCGCAACCGCTTGAATTAATTCAGACCAGCTGCCACCCGGCAACGTCAAACTCAACGGCAATGAATTAAGGAAAAGCCCCAAACCCCGCTCAGAATCAGCCTCTTCGGGACGTCCGTTATGGGTGACACAAGAAACCACCTGTGCCTGACCACTGACCTGCGCCAGGACTTTAAAATGAATCGCCAGTAACACCGATTGCAGCGGCACATTCATTTGTTTTGACAACTGCGCTAAAGGCGTGGAAAAAGCTTTCATTGGTGCAACAATCAATGTCTGTTGTTCGCGTGTTTTGGTCAAATCGGCCTGAGCTTTATAAGGTAGTTGCAACACCGGCGCTGACTCCAGCATGGTGTTAAAGTAATCTCTGGCCTCATCACTGCGAAGACTGCGCTGCTCCAAATCAATAAACTGACGATAAACCCATTCTTGTGCCATCACCGGCGGCGTTTTGCCCAGCAACAGTTGGGTATAATAATTAAACAAGTTGGTATTTAGCGTCGCCACACTCCAACCATCCAGGATCGCATGATGGAAACTGAACACAAACTCAAAACTGTCGTCGCTGCGCAAAAAGATGTTGAACTGAAATAACGGGCCGTTCTCCCAGTCAAATTCATGCCGCTTGCGCTGATCGGTCCAACTCGCTATGGTTTGTTGCTGTGCAGACTCATCCAAGTCTTTAATGTCTTGCACGATCAACGGGATATCAATTGACTTAAACACCGTTTGCAATGGACGCTTGCCCCAAAGCTTGAAACCGGTTCGTAACAAAGGATGTGCGTCAATAAGCGCTTGCAGTGCACTTTCAAACGCATCACGTTGCCAGGGACAACGAACATATTCACCCATAATGTCGTGATAAACGCCATCAAACCCGGCGCGCTGTGAATGAAACACCATGCCTGATTGCAACTGTGACAAAGGATAAGCGTCAATGACATGCTGATGATCTTGGGCAAACAAATCCCGCTCTTGGTCTGTTAATAGAGAAAATGGGGTTATCTCATCATTTTTGCCCTGTTGCTCGGTTAATTGTTCAGCCAATAAAATAACGGTCGGATATTCAAATAATTGTTTTACTGATAACTCTAAACCTTGTGCTTTAACTTGTGCAACAACACTGATTGAAACAATTGAATCTCCGCCGAGATTAAAGAAATTGTCTTCAATACCCACTTGTTCGATATTCAGTGCATCTTGCCATATATCACACAACAACTGCTCACGCGCATCGCGCGGAGCCACATAATCTGCTTGCAAATCACTGAAATCTATCGCCGGTAGCCTGGCTTTGTTCACTTTGCCATTGACCGTTAGCGGCCAATCTTCGACTACCACAAAAATGGCGGGGATCATGTAGATTGGCAAGGTTTTACGCAGTAATTCCCGCACCTGATCGACGATATTGCCTTCAACCAACACGTCTGCCGCCTTGATATAGGCAACGATTTGTTTGCTGTTTTGCTGCTCTTGCGCCTGCTCACGCTGGTGAACAATCACAATAGAGGAATCAATCAGGGTTAATGACGACAATTGCTGTTCGATTTCGCCAAGCTCAATCCTGAAACCACGGATTTTGACCTGTTCGTCAATTCGGCCTTTGTATTGCAGTTCACCACTGGGCAAATAACAAGCCAGATCCCCGGTACAATACAATCGCTCACCCGCGCAATACGGGTTATCGATAAAACGCTCGGCAGTTAACGGCGCATTGTTTAGATAACCTCGGGTAACACCTGCACCACCAACATACATTTCTCCCGGCGTACCTAAAGGCACCAGTTGTAAAGCACGGTCCAACACATACACTTTTAAATCGGCCAAAGGCCGTCCAATCAAGCTGCCTTGATTGGCCACGATATCCTGCGCCAATATACGCCGATACGTAACGTGCACTGTGGTCTCGGTAATACCATACATATTAACCAGCACCGGTGCAGCATCACCATGACGTGATACCCAGCCGCTCAGTTCGCTGAGGTTTAATGCTTCACCACCAAAAACCACCGCTCTTAATGCCAATTCACTGTTCTCTTGTTTACTGTGCTGCTCCTGATCTTGATGGCTAAATTGAATGAACGCGGTCGGTGTCTGGTTTAATATCGTGATAGCCGATTGTTGTACCAACTGGTAGAATTCCTCTGGCGCGCGGGCAACCCATTGAGGCACCACCACAAGGCGTCCGCCATAGGTCAATGCGCCCCACAATTCCCATACCGAGAAATCAAAAGAACACGAATGGAACAAACAAAAACAATCGCTGTGGCTAAAGTTAAATTCTTGCTGGCAACTGCTCAATAATCGATGCACGTTGGCATGTGTGACCATCACCCCTTTGGGTTGCCCGGTTGACCCTGAGGTATAAATCACATACGCCAGATGACCGGGGTTCAATCCCAGTGATTGCACCGGCAAATTAGACTCACCCAATGTTGGCAGGCAATCGAGATACGCCTGCCCATCCAGACACAAGGCCTGCGCTTGGCTAATCGGCGTTTTCGCCAACAATGGCAACTGGGTAATGACGGTTTTGAGCTGCGCATCGCCTAACATATAAGACAAACGAGATTCAGGATAATCAGGGTCCAGCGGTACATAAGCCCCACCGGCCTTCAATACTGCCAATATCGCCATCACCATCTCTACCGAGCGTTCAAGGCAAATACCCACCAAGGTATCCGGTTTAACCTGGTGGTTTGTCACCAAATGATCAGCCAATTGATTGGCCCGGCGGTTAAGTTCTGTATAACTGATCTGCTGGTCTTCAAACTCAAGCGCAATCGCCTGTGGCGCTCGGCTAACCTGCGCTTCAAATGCCTGATGTATACAGGCCACAGCTGGCATCGTTTGGGTAACATTTAACTGGTGTAACAAGTGATCAGACTCAGCTGTTGAAAGCAAGTTCAGTGAATAACAATCACTGTCGACATCATTCAATAACGCATCCGCCGCACGAACAAAATAATCACCCATTTTAGCAATAAAGGCTTCGCTGTAACGGGCACTGTCGTAATTAAAATGCAAGGCAATACCGTTGTCACCGGTGCCCCTTTGCATATCAACGGTAAAATGATAGTTGGTCTGCTCAAACCCCGAAGAATCCAGTAAGGTCATCGCCTCGGATGAATCTACCTCAGTGATTTGGTCAAACACATGAAAATGGGTGTAATTGAACAATACCTCGGTGAAGGTTAATCCGCTGTCTTGCGAAATTCTCGCCAATGGGTAATGACGATGGGTGATATTGTGGTTGCTGATATTCATGACCTGATTGATCAAGTCGCGCCAACTGCCCGGTTTTAGGTTGACCACCATCGGCAAGGAATTCAAAAACAGTCCCAATGCCTGCTCGCCGCCGTCTATCTCTGGACGACCGTTATTCACCACATTACTCATCACATCAACGTGACCACTGACACAGGCCAGCACTTTAAAATGCAGCGCCTGTAAAACCACGGGCACCGGCACACCCAAATTGGCCGCCAGCGCAATCAACTGGGCTGAGCGCGGGTTAAAGGCGGCCACTTGCACAGTGCCATAAGTCGAGTCATCGTCACTGACTGCCCTTAATACCGGCAGTTGTTGACTCGGTGCGTCGACCAGCATATCAATAAAGTAATCACGGGCTGTTTCACTTTTAAGCGCGCGCAACTCCGACGCGATATATTGTCGGTAAATCGTTTCATGGCGCATTGGCGCCAGTACTGGGGTATTTTCCTCGGTACCAGCCTGTTGTTTAAGGGCTAAAAGGCTTCGGTAACGATTGTACAAGGTGGTGGTCAACGAGGCCCGGCTCCAGCCGTCCAGTAACGAGTGATGAAAACTCAATGCAAAGGCAAAACTTTTCTCCGTGCGCCTGAAAATATTCACTTGAAACAACGGCCCCTGCACCCAGTCAAACTCATGACACTGATGGTTTTGCTGCCATTGTTGCAGGTAGTGTTGCTGGGCATCTTCATCCATCTGGCAGATATCTTCTACCACCAGCGGCAATGCCACCTGTCGATACACCAACTGCAATGCCCGGGTACCAGACAACTGGTAGCGGCTGCGCAAAATCGGGTGGGCCGCCATGCAATCGGTTAACGCCTGGGCAAATAACGGCTGATCCCATGGACAGCCGATATGCTCGGCATTGATGTCATGATAGACCCCGTTAAAACCGGCAAACTGGGTATGAAAAACCATGCCCGCCTGCAAGGTCGATAACGGATAGGCATCCTCGACGTTATCATCAATATCGCCATCCAGGATTAAAGCCCGCTCGTGTTCGGTCAACAGCTCAAACGCGGCCACGGTTGCAACAGAATCCTGATTGTCTTGATTGTCCTGATTGGCGCCGATGTAAGCCGACAACTGTGCGATGCTCTGGTAAGTGAACAGGTCTTTAATGGTCAAATAAACGTCTGAGCGTTTAAGTAATGACACCACCCGAATCGATAAAATCGAATCGCCACCCAAACTGAAGAAGTTGTCGTGAATGCCCACTTGCTCTACCGACAGCACTTGCGACCATGCCTGAGCCAATAACCGTTCGATGGTTGAAACAGGTGC
>JABSOG010000724.1 GCA_013216025.1 Algicola sp.
AATAGGCATAACCGAGTTTGGGGACTCTTGGGGTCAACGAAAAATAACTACCGTCTTGACTGGCGTAACCCGCTGACACCAATGTTAATAACAACCGTCTGGCCCCCGCCCGGGTGAAACCGGTTTTTTTGGCGACTTCACTCAAAGTCATTGCCGGGTCTTCACCATCAAAAGCCTCGATCACCGCCAACCCCTTGAGTAAGGATTTGACCAAATCTCCCGAGCCGGTTTCTGTGTTTGACATTGAAGGTCTATCTCTTTATGATCACGTTTGTTCGTTATTGTAACAAATGTTCGGTATGCGCACAATTCGTAATTTAACCAACATTTCCAGACCGGGAGTTTCGCCTTACCATGATAGATAAAAAAGTCAGCTCACCCGCCGCCGCCGTTGCCGATATATTCGACGGTGCCACCGTGATGATCGGTGGATTTGGCGAAGCGGGCAGCCCCATTGAATTGATCCACGCCTTGATTGACCAAGGTGCCAAAAACCTCACTGTGATCAACAACAATACCGGCTCCGGCCATGTTGGCTTGGCCGCTCTAATTGAAAACAAACAAGTCGGTAAGATGATCTGCTCGTTTCCACGTACAGCAGGTTCCATGGTCTTTCCTGAACTTTACCGGGCGGGTCAAATCGAGCTTGAGCTGGTGCCACAAGGCACATTGGCCGAAAGAATTCGCAGCGGCGGCGCGGGTATTCCGGCCTTTTATACACCCACTTCTGTTGGCACGCCATTGGCCGAAGGTAAAGAAAGCCGTGAGTTTGACGGTGTCACCTATGTGATGGAACGGGCGATAAAGGCAGATTTTGCATTAATTAAAAGCACCAAAGCCGACCGTTACGGCAATCTTATCTTCAATAAAACCGCCCGAAATTTCGCGCCGATTATGGCCATGGCAGCTGATATCACCATTGTACAGACCAAAAGCTACGTTGAAATTGGTGATATCGACCCAGAAACAGTGATGTCTCCGGGCATTTTTATTAACCGCATTGTTGAAGTCACCAATCCCCAGCAAGAATCCAAATTGGTTAAAGAAGGCGTATGTTACCCATGAACTCTAATACCTCAAATGCAGATACCTCAAATTCTGAAACCATGACCCCTTGGAGCCGCGATCAAATGGCCCAACGATGTGCCCAAGACATCACCGATGGCAGTTACGTCAATCTGGGTATCGGTATGCCTGAAAAAGTCGCCCAATACGTGCCCAAAGGCCGTGAAGTGATTTATCACACCGAGAACGGCCTATTGGGTATGGGTCCAGAACCCACTCCTGAAGAATATGATCCTGATTTGATTAACGCAGGCAAAAAAGCGGTCACCGCCGTCGCAGGCGCTGCATTTTTTCACCATGCCGACAGCTTTTCGATGATCCGTGGCAAACACATCGACGTTTGTATACTGGGTGCCATGCAAGTATCCAAAGACGGCGATTTGGCCAACTGGTCTACCGGCGCCCCCGATGCCATTCCGGCGGTAGGCGGTGCGATGGACTTGGTTGCTGGGGTAAAAATCATTTACATCATCACCCAGCACACCACCAAAACCGGCGAGCCAAAAATAGTGGATAAATGCACTTACCCACTAACCGGGCAAGCAGTTGTCAACCGTATCTACACCGATTTGGCGGTTATCGATGTCACCAACGAGGGTTTGGCATTGACTGAGCTGGCCCCTGGTGTCACCTTTGATTACGTTCAGGAGCGCACAGCCGCCCCTTTGATTGACTATACCAAGTAAAGGATTTGACCATGACCCAATCAAAAAGCGCAAAATTATTTGAGCAAGCGTTAAAAGTTTTGCCCGGCGGTGTCAGCCGTAACACCATTTTTTCCCGGCCCCACCCGACTTATGTCGAAAAGGGTGAAGGTTGTTATGTAACCGACATCGAGGGTAATACCCGCATCGATTTTGCCAACAACATGGCCTCATTGATCCACGGTCACTGCCAACCACAAATTATCGCAGCCATAACCGAGCAACTGCACAAAGGCACCTGTTTTACATTGGCCACCGAAGCCGAAGTCAAGTATGCCCAATTGTTGTGTGATCGGGTGCCCAGCTTTGACAAAATCCGTTTCACCAACTCAGGAACAGAAGCGGTAATGGCGATGCTAAAAGCCGCCCGCGCTTACACCGGTAAAGCCAAAATAGCCAAAGTTGAAGGCGCTTATCACGGTGCTTACGATTACGCCGAAGCCAGCCAAACCTCGTCTCCAGCGAACTGGGGCGATGCCGCTAATCCCAAGAGTGTGCCAGTTGCAGTAGGCACGCCTGAGGGTGCGCTAGATGACGTGGTGATTATTCCGTATAACAATGTCAAAGGCGCGTTGGAGATCCTCAACAAATACAAAGGCGAATTGGCCTGTGTGCTGCTTGACCCAGTTTCTCACCGGGTCGGTTTGGTGGCTGCCAGCGACGAATTTGTCGAAGCGATTCATCAATGGACCCGTGAAAACGAGGCCTTGATGGTCTTTGACGAAGTGATCACCTTCCGTTGTGCTTACGGTGGAGCGCAAGAACGTTACAGCGTTAAACCCGACATGACGGCGATTGGCAAACTCATCGGCGGCGGTTTCCCGGTTGGTGCATTGGCTGGCAGCAACGAAGTAATGAAAGTATTAGACCCGATGGAGCCCAAAGTATTGCTGCCCCATTCAGGCACGTTTTCGGCCAACCCCATCACCATGACGGCAGGCCGTGTTGCGATGGAGTTATATGATGAAACGGCGGTCAAGCAGATAAACGCATTGTGTGACAAAGCACGGCTGTTAATTGAAGCAGTGATAGAAACTGTGGGCATCAAGGCATGTGTTACCGGCTCCGGTTCGATGTTACGAGTACACCTTAAACCACAGCCGCCAACGAATTACCGCGAGGCTTATCTTGATGCCAAAGAACAAGCCAAACTTGTTGAGCTACTCGACTACTTGTTTGATAACGGTTTGATGATGATCAACACCTGTACCACCATGTTTTCTACGGCCATTGGTGATAAAGAAGTAGCGATATTGGTTGAGACGTTGGAAAGCGGGTTTAGGATGTTGCTTGAGAAGCATCCGGATATGGCGGTGTAGGTTTGAATGGGGTGGGATTGCTCGTTGCGCGAGTCAATTTTCACCTCTTGATACAAGAAAGGCATTACTTTAACTATTAGAACTTGCTAAACTCCCCGCGCCCCCAATCTTGGGGGTACAGACTCGGTGCGAAAAGGACTTTCGACGTGCAACAACGCACGATAAAACAAATCAATTGTTTAAACCATGGAAAAACATAATGAGAACCAACAAACCCTTTAAACTGGCACCTTTTAATCTAGCACTGATCGCCAGTAGCGTTAGCCTTGCCCTTGCTTCACCCCTCACACTGGCAGCAGATGAAATCACCACAACGGTCAGTGATCAAAAGATTGAAAAAATCGAAGTCACCGGCTCTCATATCAGAAGAACCGATATGGAAGGTCCCTCTCCTGTTACCAGCCTAAGCGCTGCCGACATCGCCAGAACCGGTGTAACCGATTTGATTGGGCTGTTCACCAAGCTACCAATCTCAGGTCAAGGTACCTTTTCAACCCAGGCCAACAGCTCTGATGATACCGCCAACGGTGGTTCGAGTGTGTCTTTGCGTGGCCTAGGTGCCGACTCAACACTCATTTTGATTAATGGGCGCCGGGTGTCAGTTTCTCCGTTTGCCAAGAACATCGATACCGCATTTGTTGATATCAACAACATTCCGCTGGCGGCCATCAAACGCATCGATATCTTAAAAGACGGTGCTTCAGCCATTTATGGTTCCGACGCCATCGCCGGGGTTATCAACGTTATTCTTAAAGACGACTTTGACGGCATGGAAATTTCGGCCAAAACCAGCGCCACCGCAGATGGTGGCGGCAAAGAGCAAAACTTCAGTTTGATTTGGGGCAACAGCGCCGAAAAATCAAGTCACACCTTTATCATTGATTATTTCAACCGCGACGAAACCCTGTACGCCGACCGTGACTATGCCAGAACAACCAACCAAAAAGCTCGCACCGGACTGCAATACGCCACTGATTTTCGCAGTTCTGCCGGTTTTCCAGGCACCATAGCGCTGGCATCCGATCCAACCGTTCGTCTGCCAGACACTTTTGGCAACGACCAATGTGCACCTGAAGATATCGACCTCGAAGACAAGTTGTGTCGTTACGACTATGCCCCACACATGACGTTGATCCCATCCACCGAACGTGTCAGCTTCAACTACATGGGTAAATATGAAATCAACGACGACAACCGTTTCTTTTCTGAGATCACCGTACAAAATGCCAAAACCACCATCAAAGGTGCGGGCAGCCCAAGCTTTAACGAATTATTCATGTCTGGCGATAACGTCAACCACCCTTTTGCTGACGACCCTAGCCATGACTTTCATGGTCAAAAATTAACAATGCGCCGCCGCATGGTGGATATCGGTAACCGTGAAAAGCGCAATACCTCTGATTACTATCGCGCCATTATCGGTTTTGAAGGTGAGTTAAACGAATGGCAATACGAAACGGCCTACAGCTTCATTAAATCAAAAGCGGTAGAGCGTGGGGTTGACGGTTTC
>JABSOG010000725.1 GCA_013216025.1 Algicola sp.
ACTTCGTTAAGCTGAGTGAAATTGCCCAAATCCAGCAGATAGATGTTCAGTTTAACCATGTCCTGCAAGGTGCCACCAGCGGCTTCACAGACGGCTGTTAGGTTGTCGAAAACGCGCTTGGCTTCGGTGACAAAGTCTTGCTGTTGCATTTCCATGGTGGCAGGGTCCAGCGCGATTTGGCCTGACAAATATACGGTGTTGCGGATTTTCACGGCTTGGCTGTATGTGCCAATGGCTTCTGGTGCTTTATCTGTATTGATGATGACTTTTGACATGGTATTCCTACTTTCTCCGGTAAACTTTTTGAATATCGTCCATCACCCGGATTTTGCGCATGATATTGGCAAGATGGATCCGGTTGGTGGCCTGTAATTCGACATTGATAATATAGAGGTTACTTTCTTTTTCTTCGGTGCTGAGATTTTGAATATTGGCACCGGTAGAGGCGATTTGGTTGGTCAGTTGTGCTAACGCCCCTTGGTGGTTGATGATCTCAACCCTGATTTCGCTGACAAACAGTTTATCACCGGTTTCATCCCATTGAACCGGGAAATAAACCGCCGGTTCGCGTTCCCAGCCTTTGATGTTTCGACATTCATTGCGGTGAATGGTCAAACCTTTGCCCTGACTCATGTAAGCGACAATATCATCGCCGGGAATGGGGCGACAACACTTGGCGTAATTAACTAACATGCCTTCGGTGCCCACTATTGGCGGCGTATTTTTGTTGATGCTGACCACGTTGTCGACTTCTGTTGTGACATCGCTGAGTAATCGTCGGGCAATGGCAAAGCTCATGATGTTGCCAAGACCGATGTTGATGAGTAAGGCGTCGAGATTGTCTTGTTTGAACTCACCGACCACCTTTTCAAGTACGCAAGTCGAAAAGTCTTCAAGACTGCAGTCGCCTAAGGCTGAGGTCAACAGGCGTCGGCCTAGGGTCAGCGCTTCTTCGGCGCGTTGGTTTTTAAGATGATTGCGGATCCCAAGCCTAGCTTTGCCCGTCACAACAAAGTTCAACCAGGTGGCGTTGGGGCTGCCTCCGGGGCTGGTGATGATCTCAATGCGTTGTCCGGTATCGAGTGCTTTGCTCAATGGGTGCGGTTTGCGGTCCACTTTTGCGCCGACACACGAGCTGCCGACATCAGTATGAACGGCATAAGCGAAATCTACGGGGGTTGCGCCCATGGGCAGTTCAATGATGCGGCCATCTGGGGTGAAAACGTAAATTTCTTCTGGAAACAATTCGGTTTTAACGTTTTCGATAAATTCAAACGAGCTACCGGCGCTTTGTTGTAATTCAAGCAGGCTCTGCATCCATTGATGGGCTCTTTGCTGGGCTGTGGTGCCGGTATTGCTGCTGCCTTGTTTGTAAGACCAGTGGGCGGCAACGCCTTTGTCTGCCATGGCATTCATTTCTTCGGTGCGAATTTGAATCTCAATGGGGATGCCGTGGGGGCCAACCAGAGAAGTGTGCAATGATTGATAGCCGTTACTCTTGGGAATGGCGATATAGTCTTTAAAACGGGTTTCAATGGGTTTATAGAGGTTGTGCACTACGCCCATCACGCGATAACAGGTATCCCAGTCTTTGACAACGACCCTGAAGGCGTAAATGTCCATGACCTCGTTGAACATTAATTCTTTGTTGAGCATTTTTCGATAAATGCTATAGAGGTGTTTTTCCCGTCCATCAATGGTGCCTTCGATGCCCGAATCTCTGATCCGGGTTTCTATTTCATTTTGAATGTTGTTGATGATCTCTTTGCGGTTGCCTCGGGCTTGTTTTACTGCATTGCCAAGGGCGCGGTAGCGCATCGGATAAAGTGCGCTGAAGCCGAGGTTTTCGAGTTCGTTTTTGGTGTCGTGAATACCCAATCGATTGGCTATTGGGGCATAAATATCGAGGGTTTCGCGGGCGATACGGCGCCGTTTGTCTGGCCGCAGTGAACCCAGAGTACGCATGTTGTGCGTGCGGTCGGCGAGTTTAATTAAAATTACCCGGATATCTTGGGTCATCGCCATGATCATCTTGCGGTAATTTTCGACCTGAAACTCTTCTCTGTTTTTAAATTTGAGCTTTTCGAGCTTGCTAACCCCCTCGACCAAATCGGCTACGGTAGAACCAAACAGTTCAGCCAAGTCGTCTTTGGAGTGCTCGGTATCTTCAATAACATCATGTAGCAGTGCTGCCATCAGTGTTTCGTGATCAAGATTTATTTCAGCCAGAATGGACGCTACGGCGACAGGATGGGTAATATAAGGCTCTCCACTGGAGCGCATTTGGCCTTCATGGGCATCTCTGGCAACAACATAAGCCTGTTGAACCAAAACGGTTTGCTCCGGTGCCAGGTATTGTTCAATTTGTAGCTTCAAGCCTTCAAATAAATACATTCAGTCTCCACTTGGCCTTATTTTTCCTGCCCAAAATCAGACCCGTTATTTCATCTCGTTGGTTTAAACTATACGGATAATTGTCGTTAAAGCCAAATATTAAAACCGGGTAAATGAATTAAATTGGCTGCGCCACTTTAATAGGGTCACATCGTAGCGTTGGGGACTCAAAATAAATAAGAGATAAGGAAAAAGACTGGGTGAGGAGTGGCGAACAATAGCGATTGCTATTGTTCTCCGGGTATTAATTACATTCTGTTTTCGTCGCCAACGATGGCGGCTACGGCGTCGAACTCTGCCGCTTCGTGCTGTTGTTGTCTGATTTGATCTTCAGCATCCATGGTTTCCATGGTAACCAAACCTGCTTCGATTTCACGTAGTGCGACAACTGTTGGTTTGTCGTTTTGTACGTCAACCAGTGCTTCGCGACCTCCAGTAGCCAACTGCCGGGCACGACGGGAAGCTACAAGGATTAAATCAAATCGGTTGCCAACCGCTGCTACTGCATCTTCAACCGTTACGCGAGCCATAAAGTGTACCCCATGTTATTAGTAAACAAAATTTGGAAAAAATGGATGCATAGTTTACTAGATGTCTAATCATTCGCCAATAGTTCTTTTAACAAATGATCAAATTTGATCGCTTGATTGGCCGCTTTTAATCGTTGTGCCATGGTGATCAGGGTTAATTCGCTCAAACATTGTTCAAAGTCATCATTGATGATGATAAAGTCGAATTCGGGGTAGTGGCTGATCTGCGATTTGGCTTCAATCATTCTGCGTTCGATGATCTCCGGTTTATCCTGACCACGGCCAATTAAACGTTGTCTTAACGCTGTACGCGAGGGTGGCGCGATAAAGACAGTGATAACTTCGGGGAACAATTGACGAATTTGCTGGGCACCCTGCCAGTCGATATCCAAAAAGACATCAATGCCCTTGTTGAGCAGGTTTTCTATGACTACTTTTGAGGTGCCGTAAAAATTGCCGAATACCTCGGCCCATTCAATAAAATGCCCTTCGTTGATGTGGGTCTTAAATTCATCGACGCTAACAAAATGATAGTGAACGGCATTTTCTTCGCCGGGGCGTGAGTTGCGGGTAGTGTGAGAAACCGAAACCTGTATATCGTCATTACGTTCAATTAACGTACTAATCAGACTGGATTTACCAGCGCCGCTAGGTGCTGAAAGAATAAATAAATTACCGCGTTGTTGCTTCATAGTTCTGGATCGCAAGATTTTGGGGGCTGCCTGCCCATCTGCCATAGGGCAGACAGAGGATTTAAGCCGCACATGATAACACTTTATTTGATTGCGTGTAGAGTGGGTGTTGAAGCGAATTAAATACCTCCCACGAAGTGGGAGGTGAGGGAGTTTATTTCTTCCTAATCCTTATTTTTGTATCGGTTGATCAACAATTGCCGCTGAACAGGGTCCATGGTTTCAAGTTGATGAATGAGCATTCTCATTAAATGTGACTTGGCATAACCGGTTTGCTGAGACTGTTCGGTCAATGAGTCGATACATGACTCACTCAAGGTGAACGTTGCCTTGCGAAAGGGTTGCTTCACCGATGGTGGTCCATCGTTTAGCTGGTTTACATCTCCTGCCTTGTTTGGGTTTGACGGATAAATGCTATCAAACCCTCGGGCATAGTTTTGTGCGTTGTCGATAAATTCATCGACAGTGCACTGCACCGTTTTAGACGGCGTACAGTCTTTCTTGAGGTCGAGTAGGCTCATAAGGGGTGTACTCCACGTTTTGTAACTGCATTTCTTCGGCAATTTGCCGAATTTCGTTGGCCGCCTTGCCGTCAGGGTCCAATTCCATCACTGATAAACCTTTTTCTTCGCTGTCATCGTAGATATTGCGGCTGAAGGTGATGGCGTCAAGCACCGGCATATCAAAGCTGCGACAGACTTCTTTGGCTTGAAGAATACGACTGGCCATGCACGGTAATGAAGGGCATTGGGTGATGACAAAAGCCGCTTTCATTTTGGGATTGACCATTTGGCAGGTCGAAATAATGTCTTCCATGTGTGGCACCGTTTTTAAATCTCGCCGTTTGGGGCGCAGTGGTATCAACACATGGGCTCCGATCGGGATGAAAATGATCCCATTCGAACCGCCTGAATTTGCTACACGTATATGACCAGATCTCAAAAAAAAAATTGAAATTTAGTATGTTGATAATTTTGGAG
>JABSOG010000726.1 GCA_013216025.1 Algicola sp.
CTGCCGAAGTCCGGGAGCCGGTTGAAGTCGGCGTGATGTTAAAGGCCAAACTGGCCTCTAATAACCCCAGCGTGCCCCCGCTTAGAGCCTGCGTCAAAGTGATGCGATGCTCCCAAGAGTTTGATGATACTTATGTGTTGGGCTTGGAATTCATCGAGCTGAACTGATTCGAAAGAAGATTGAATTAACCCGCCGCTGGCGGGTTTTTTTTTGACGGCCATTGATGATCTAATGTCGCAGGTTCATGGATGAACAGGCGCGACTGGCTTAGCCTACGGCCAACTAAGATCAAAAGCTTTAACACGGAGCCACGGAGGTACGGAGAATGAAAGAGAAAAACAAAAGCTAAAAACTATGGCCCCAAAATATTTTAGTCTTTCCTCTTTCTTTACTCCGTGGCTCCGTGTTGAGATCCCTTGACCTTAGGCCGCAGGCCAAAACAGATCAGTAGACTTTACAAACCAGACCTTTCAAATAATACCCTTCGGGGTAGAAGCTCGCGATGGGGTGATCGAGCGCTTGACCCAGTCGTTCGACAAAATACACATCTCTGTGCGCATCTAACGCCGCATCGGCCACTACTTTGTGAAATAACCCAGTTTCCATCAAACCTGAACACGAGAACGTTAACAGGTAACCGCCGGGGTTAATGATCTGCATGGCAATCATATTGATGTCTTTGTATCCACGGCAAGCGCTGGTGAGGTTGGCTTTACTGTCGACAAATTTGGGTGGGTCGAGCACTATCACGTCAAATTTTTTGCCTTCTTCACGATACTGGCGCAACAGTTTGAATACATCTTGTTGCTCAAAGTCGACTTTGCTTAAATCGAGTTGGTTCAATTCAATGTTTTGTTTGGCCAGCTCAAGGGCGGGGGCAGACACATCAACGTTGGTCACTGATTTTGCATTGCCGCGTAGGGCATACAGTGAAAAAGTGCCGGTATAACAAAAACAGTTGAGAACTGATTTGCCATCGACGTATTTTTCAAGCGCAGCTCGGCTGTCGCGTTGGTCAAGGTAAAAACCGGTTTTGTGGCCTTGTTTGACGTCGACCAATATCTTCAAGCCGTTTTCATTAATGGTGGTGGCGGTTGATGCTAATTCGCCGCTGAGCCAACCGGTGGTTAGCGTCAGCCCTTCTTTTTTGCGGACATCGACATCAGAGCGTTCAAACACGCTATGGCCGGGGAAGGACTTAAGCAAGGCTTCAACCACGTTGGTTTTGAATCGTTCGGCACCGGCACTTAAAAATTGGCACACCAGTATGTTGTCGTACTTGTCGATGGTTACTCCGGGCAGGCCGTCAGACTCTCCTGCGGCCAAACGATAACCGGTGAGTGCTTGGCGGGCGACCATATCTTCACGCACGAGTTTGGCGCGGCTTATCTTGCGGTCAAAAAAGGCTTGGTCGATTTGTTCTTTTTCATTGTAAGTCCATATGCGAATGCGGATTTGTGATTCGGGCGAAAAAGAACCCCGGGCCAGCCATTTACCATCACTGGCGTAAACCTCAACCAAGTCGCCAAGGCCTGGCGAACCTTTGATTTTTTTGATCCCTTTGGAATAAATCCACGGGTGTTTGCGCAATATAGATTTTTCCCGTTTGGGGATGAGGGTCACAAGTGCAGCCATAGGATAGGGTCTCTAAAGAATGTGGTTGTTGAAAAAGTCCGATTTGAACGCGATTTTAAGCTTTTGTGCTTTAACAAGCAAAAGATAAAAGCCCTTCACGAATAGGAATATGGTTTGATTTTATATATCATACGCGCACGTAAAAACCGTGCCGTTTGAATGGCTCGATTAAGTGACAAAGTATAGATGAGAGTGCATGACGATTCAGATTAACAAAGTAGCACCAAAAAATGCCCTGCAGTGGTTAAGTCGGGCCTGGGTTTTGTTTAAAGAGCAACCGGGTCTGTGGATGCAATCGGCGTTTTTTATGTTTGCAGCGATGATAGCCAGTGGTTTGTTGCAAAAATTTGGTATGTTGCTGTTTGCTTTGGTCCATCCGTTTTTAATGGCCGGTTTTTATCATATGGCACTGAATGCCAAAAATGGCGTCAATAGCCCGTTTTCTGACCTGTTTTGCGCTTTTAAAGATCAGCGCATCAGAAAAGTGCTGTTGCAGCTCGGTCTGGTCAGCTTTGGACTATCGATATTGCTCACACCTTTGAGTCCAGATTTTTATTTGGCGATGACCACCGGCGAACAGCCCGATCCCCAGGCAACGCTGTTGTTTTCGCTGATCAACATTTTGTCTTCAATGCTTTTTTATTATGCTGTTCCGATTGCCTATTTTTACCATGAGCAAGACTTTTTGGTGATCATGAAAACCAGTTTTATGGCGTGTCTACATAATTTGCCAGCTTTGTTTGTGTTCTCTATTTTATCTTTGGGTCTAGGGCTTGCTACGTTCCCGACGATGGGCTTGGGAATGATTATTGTCGCGCCTTGGCTGATGCTGGCGGGTTATCTGTCTTTTAGCGACATTTTGTGCCCTGACCTTCCCGATGATAAGAATGGCGAGGATAGTAGCAATGGCGACGATGATTTTACGTTTACGGTTTGATTTGTAATGATAGAAACTAGCGCTTATGCCAGAAACTAACAAGCTTCGTTCCACCGCGTTGGCATGGCTGGGCCGGCAGGAATATTCGCTCCATAAATTTTGCGAAAAACTCAAAAAGTATGAAGCGACTGAAGAACAGATTGAGCTGATACTCGAAGAGTTCTGTCAGAATAATTGGCTCTGTGAGCAACGATACTGTGACGCATATGTTCGAGGACGAGTAAACAAAGGACAGGGCAAGATTAGAATCAGGGCTGATGCTCGGACTAAAAGGCTCGATCAGGACATTGTCAGCGAATCACTGAATAAGGCTGAAGTCGACTGGTTTGAACAGGCTCGCGCCACTTATGATAAACGTTATGGCGACAAACCCATCAAAGACATAAAAGAAAAAGCAAAAAGACTGCGATTTATGCAATACCGTGGTTTTACCATGGACGAAGTGAATTTTGCCATGAACAACAATGACGACGAATAAATCTGCTGCGCATCTTTATACAGGCCACGTAGCGGCCAAAAAATGAATTTAACACAGACAACAACGGAAATCCCCATGGTCCAGACAACGGCTCAGATAAGACAATCCTTTTTAGATTTTTTTGCCAGCAAACAGCATCAGATTGTGGCCAGCGCCTCGTTGGTGCCGGGCAACGATCCGACTTTGCTGTTCACTAATGCGGGTATGGTCCCGTTTAAAGATGTCTTTCTGGGTGCAGAGCAACGCCCTTATACTCGGGCAACGTCATCACAGCGCTGCGTCCGTGCCGGTGGTAAACATAACGATTTAGAAAATGTCGGTTATACCGCTCGTCATCACACCTTTTTTGAAATGCTGGGCAATTTCAGCTTTGGTGACTATTTCAAGGTTGAAGCCATCAAGTTTGCCTGGGAATACCTGACTGAAGTCATCAAACTGCCTAAAGAAAAACTGTGGATCACCGTATTTGAAGACGATCAAGAAGCAGCAGACATTTGGCTTAAAGACATTGGCGTATCGGCTGACCGCTTGTCATTCATCGGCGCAAAAGACAACTTTTGGTCAATGGGTGATACCGGCCCGTGTGGACCGTGTTCAGAAATATTCTATGACCATGGCGAACACATTTGGGGCGGTCCTCCGGGCACACCAGAAGAAGACGGCGACCGTTACATTGAAATCTGGAACTTGGTCTTCATGCAGTACAACCGTCATGCCGATGGCACCATGGAACCTTTGCCAAAACCGTCAGTTGATACCGGCATGGGCCTTGAGCGTATTTCTGCCATTTTGCAAAACGTGCACAGTAACTACGAAATCGATATCTTTCGGGCATTGATTAAAACGGCGGCCAAATTAACGGGCGCAACCGACCTTGAAAACAAATCACTGCGTGTTATTGCTGACCACATCCGCTCTTGTGCTTTCATGATTGTTGACGGCGTATTACCCTCAAACGAAGGGCGCGGTTATGTATTGCGCCGCATTATTCGCCGCGCGGTACGCCACGGTAATCAGTTAGGTGCCAAAGACAGTTTCTTCTACAAAATGGTTGCGACCTTAATTGAACAAATGGGCGAAGCTTATCCTGAGCTTGCGCAACAGCAACCAACTGTTGAAAAACTGCTGCGCATTGAAGAAGAACAGTTTGCCAAAACCCTCGACCGTGGTTTGGCGATTCTCGAAGAAGGCATTAAAGATTTTAAAGGTAAAGTCATTCCGGGCGATTTTGCCTTTAAACTGTATGACACTTATGGTTTTCCGGTTGATTTGACCGCTGATGTGGCGCGTGACCGTGATTTCACCGTTGATATCGAAGGTTTCGAAAAAGCGATGTTAGAACAACGCACCCGTGCCAAAGAAGCAGGTACATTTGGTGCTGATTACAACAAACAACTGGTGTCAACCCAGCGCAGCTTGTTTGATGGTTATAGCAGAGACGGATTTTCTGCCACTGTTGTAGAATTATTCAAAGGCGCCGAGTCGGTCAACGAATTGCTTGAAGGGGACGAAGGTATTGTGGTACTAGACC